>NZ_JBQKUL010000036.1:0-46757 GCF_054968565.1 Pseudoalteromonas sp. G5_S1_54_S4
GGCACAGAGCCGACCTTCGGCTCTAACTCGTTTTTGTCCAAAAGTGAGTTAGAGTGACGTCCGTTTTCATGATTCAGCGATTTATTTGTTTGTTAGCGTGATCGTCTGCTAGTGGCACTTTGGCGAAGTCCGCCTAGAGCGAGGAACGGTCATTCAGGAGATTTGCCGTCAGCTAAGTAAGACTAAGAGGATACTTTTCCCTTTTTCTACCTGACGAAATAGCACTTACTAATCATAATATGTATAGCTAGTAATAACTCATGTTTTTTGCTATTAATGTATGTTCACAAAATAAGGACGTTTCGCGCTAAAATAGGGTTATATGGTTTGGCATGGAAAGGGAGAATTTAATGGCTAGACATCGTGTTGGTAATTCATATTTATCAGATGAAGAGCTCTCTGAGCATCAATCAGAAAATTGGAAAATATGGATATTTATCATAGCTGCATTGTTTACTGGGTTAGTTGTAGCAAATATTACAGATGGACAAATTGACCTCAAATTAATGAGATTTTCCATAATTATCGGCTCGGCTATATTAGTAGGTGTCATAGCTGCAAAATTAAGTGAAGTTATTCGCTGGGCAGTATATTTATCTATTGTGCTTGGAATAACCTATTTTGTAGGCTCACTCATTTGGTCGTCGCTGTGATACATATAACAATCATTGAAGTCGCACGCCCCACAAAGCGTGTCACCAATGTCCGCTCATGGCAAAAGCAGGCTTTGATTACTCTGTTTTATCCTTAAACTCACACAAATCTTCAATAATGCATGAACCACATTTTGGTTTACGTGCCACGCAAGTATAACGCCCATGTAAAATGAGCCAGTGGTGCACGTCTACTTTAAATTCTTTGGGGATAACTTTTTCGAGCTTTTGCTCAACCGCAACCACGTCTTTACCCATAGCAAGCTTAGTGCGGTTTGAAACACGGAAAATATGCGTATCTACAGCGATGGTCGGCCAGCCAAAAGCAGTGTTCAGTACTACATTAGCAGTTTTACGGCCAACGCCGGGCAGGGCTTCTAGGGCTTCACGGTTTTCAGGCACGATGCCATTATGCTGATCAACCAGTATTTGGCACATTTTATAAACATTGGCGGCTTTGGAATTAAACAAACCGATGGTTTTTATGTAATCACGTAGTGTGTCGTGGCCTAAATCTAAAATGGCTTGGGGTGTGTTAGCCACTGGAAAGAGCTTACGGGTGGCTTTATTTACCCCAACATCGGTTGCTTGTGCTGAGAGTGTTACTGCAACTAGCAACTCAAACGGGCTTGAGTACTCAAGCTCGGTTTCAGGGTGTGGGTTTTGCTCACGTAAACGCGAGAGTATTTGGTGACGTTTTTCTTTATTCATGTAACTTAAAACGCATTCGCTTTTATTAAGTTAATGCGTTTTCCCCTTAAGTTAAGCTAGTAACACGCGCTCGCGGGCCTTTTTCAGCTTCTGGCGGCGTTACTTGTTTTGATTTTATTTGTGCATCAATGACGTTTTTAGCGGCGATCAGCAGCCCAAGCCCTAAGAATGCGCCCGGTGGTAAAATGGCCAGTAAAAACTGGCTATCAAAGCTAAACACTTCAATGCGCAATATAGCAGCCCAAGGCCCGAGTAATAAATCGGCACCATCGAATAAGGTGCCTTGGCCAATCAACTCTCGCATAGCGCCAAGGACAACCAGAACCAACATAAAGCCTAAGCCCATCATCAAGCCATCAAAGGCAGATAAATGCACTGGATTTTTAGAGGCAAATGCTTCAGCACGACCAATAATGGCGCAGTTAGTCACAATCAACGGAATGAAAATCCCTAAAGATTGATAAAGGCCAAAAGTGTAGGCGTTCATTAACAGCTGCACAATCGTCACAAAACCGGCAATGATCATTACAAAAACCGGTATTCTGATATCTTTAGGCACCCAATTGCGAACAAATGATACGGTAATATTAGAGCCCACTAACACTAACAAGGTTGCTAAGCCTAAACCTAGCGCATTAGTAATCGTGGAGGTAACAGCAAGTAAAGGACATAAACCTAATAACTGTACTAAGGCGGGGTTATTTCCCCATAGGCCTTCTTTATAAAGGGTTTTTAATTCACTCATGGTGTTACCTCAGGGCAAGCATTCGCTGCTGCAAAAAGATCATCAAAGTTATTTTGTGCATACACTACCGCATTTTTAACTGAGCCAACTACAGCGCGAGGCGTAATGGTTGCGCCAGTAAACTGATCAAACTGACCGCCATCTTTTTTAACGGCCCAACGCGCGTCACTTTCGCTTTGTACTGTTTTTGAATTAAATGAGGTGATCCAGTCTGACTTTTTAATTTCAACTTTATCGCCTAAACCTGGGGTTTCTTCATGCTTAGTAACCCTTACACCAGCAACGCTGCCATCGCGATATACCGCGCTAAGCAAGTTTATATCGCCACTGTAGCCGCTAGGAGTGACATGACGAATGACTAATGCAACGGGTTCGTCATCTTTACGTGCACGGTAAATTACTTGGTTGTCGTATGGCCCCAGTAAAGGATCAGATATAATTACACAATCTTGCGATAGCTCATTGCTGTATTTGGAATGCGGTAATACTTCTTGTAACTGGTTAGTTAATTGCAGTTGCTCTTGCTCTGCAATTTTATCAGCGGTAAGTGTATTAATTGTGGCAACGAGTCCCGTTGTTAGTAACGCAAACCCACACAATATTGCGCCATTTTTTACCATTGAAGAAATAATCATTTTACTGCTCCATGGCCATAAGTTCTTGGTTGTGTGTAGTAATCAATAAGCGGTACTGTAATATTGATCAGTAATACGGCAAATGCAACCGCATCCGGAAAGCCACCAAATGTACGAATTAAATACACAATTAAACCAATCGCGGCACCATAAATAAGGCGACCTCGATTGGTGGTTGCAGCTGATACAGGATCGGTGGCGATAAAAAAGGCCCCCAGCATAGTCGCACCACTAAACAAGTGAAACACTACACCCGGCTCTGTACCTGGCGAGGCAATATAACCAATTGCTGCGCATAAGCTTAAGCTTGCAATAAAACTCACTGGTATATGCCAGTTAATTACTTTTGTTTTTAACAGGTAAAGGCCGCCGAGTAAGAAGGCTAAGTTAACCCAACCCCAACCTAGGCCAACCCATTCATTAAATACCGGTTTTTGCATACTTTCAGTGACGGTAAGACTATGAGTAATATCTGTTTTTAAGGTATCAAGTGGGGTGGCCATCGTGCTGCCATCAATACCCACTCTGAGCTGATCTAAGCTATATCCAAGAGTTGTAAAGTCACTAAATATTAGACTAAGCTGCTGGCTAAAAGTAATGCCCGTATTGAGTAACTCTGTAACTGGTAACCAGGCCGTCATTTGCACAGGAAATGAAACTAATAAAAGTACATAGGCCGCCATTGCAGGGTTAAATAAATTAAAGCCCAAACCACCATAAAGTTGCTTAACAATAACAATGGCAAATAAACACCCTATAACAATAACCCACCACGGCGCTAAAGGTGGAATACTAATAGCTAATAGCACACCGGTTAGCCATGCGCTGCCATCGCTTAATGAAGGCCAAATAGGGCGCTTACGCATTAACATAATGGCTGCTTCAAATGCGCTCACACACACTAATGCTAATAATAATTGGATAAGTACACCGGTACCAAAAAATACAACTTGTGCAATAACACCAGGAATACAGGCCGCAATCACAGTTAGCATTAACCGTGTCACAGACTTGTGACTATGATTGTGGGGTGAACTGGCCATGGTTAGTTTCATGACTGATCGTTTCCTTCTTTTTGTTGCTTTTTAGCTTTAGCACGGGCAATGGCGGCGGCTACGGCGGCTTTCTTTTTTTCTTGAGCTGTTTGTTGTGAACCTTCTGAAGATTCATCGTTGCCTTGTGGCTCAGCATTTTCATTCTGTTGTGCTAATGCATTAGCTTGCGCTGCTTTCTTAGCTTTAGCACGGGCAATAGCAGCAGCTACGGCGGCTTTTTTATCATCGGCAGCGACTGGCGATTCAATTACTGTGTCATCACTTGGCGCTTGCTCATTGGCTTGTGCAGCCTTTTTGGCTTTAGCACGAGCGATAGCAGCAGCCACGGCAGCTTTTTTATCATCGGCAGCAACTGGAGATTCACTTGCAGTGTCATCACTTGCTGCCTGCTCATTTGCTTGTGCTGCTTTTTTGGCTTTAGCACGGGCAATAGCGGCAGCGACGGCGGCTTTTTTATCACCGGCAGCGACGGGTGATTCACTTGCAGTGTCATCGCTTGCTGTTTCCTCATTAGCTTGTGCTGCTTTTTTGGCTTTAGCACGGGCAATAGCTGCAGCGACGGCGGCTTTTTTATCATCGGTAGCGACTGGCGATTCACTTTCTGTGTCATCACTTTGCGCTTGTTCATTGGCTTGTGCTGCTTTTTTAGCTTTAGCACGGGCAATAGCGGCAGCAACGGCTGATTTTTTATCATCTACAGGCTCGTCATCACCATTGTTTTGTGCCTTTTGTTCTTTATAAAGGCGAGCTTGCTCTTTACGGGCTGCGCGTTCTTTTGCAACTTCACTGTTATCTGGCTCAAGTTCGCCACCTTGCTTTTTCGCTTTAGCACGCGCAATTGCCGCTGCTACAGCTGATTTATTGTCACCATCGCTAGTTTTATCTTTAACGCGGGCAAGGGCATCGGCTACTTTTTGCTGCTCTTCGGTAGATTTAGCTGCAGGTTTACGTTTGTGGCGATTTTTTCGCTCAGCTTGTTCTTGCTCTAAACGCGCTTTACGTGCATCAAAGCGTTCTTTAGCGCGATCAGATTTTATCTTCTCGGCAATTTGCTCTTTAATCTCAACTTTTGCAACGCGGTAGTACTGAACGAGTGGTATTTCACTTGGGCAAACATAGGCACACGCGCCACATTCAATACAATCAAATAAGTTATGTTCTTGGAGTTTGTCGTATTCTTTTGATTTAGCAAACCACTGTAACTGCTGTGGTAACAATGAAGCAGGGCAGGCATCGGCACAGGCACTGCAGCGAATACAGGCTTTTTCTGGGCCAGGCTCTGCTAATTCTTTGTGATCTGGGGCAAGTATGCAGTTTGTTGTTTTAACAACGCCAATACGAACTGTGGGTAAGGTAAAGCCCATCATAGGGCCGCCCATGACCACGCGTTGTTGTGGCACCGGTGAAAAACCTTGGCAATCAAGTAAGTGCTTAATTTCAGTACCTAATAACGCCCATACATTGCCAGGATTATGTATAGTATTGCCGGTAACGGTAACGACACGTTCAATTAACGGTTTACCTTCGTATACAGCTTGCTGAATCGCAAATAAAGTGCCGGTGTTATGTACTAAAATGCCGATATCAGCAGGGATACCGCCGTTTGGTACTTCACGGTTAGTGAGCAGTTTTATCAGCTGTTTTTCACCGCCAGAAGGGTAAACAGTAGGCACGGTTTGTATTAAAATATGCTCGCTATGCTTCGCCGCTTCTGTCATGGCTGTGATAGCCTCGGGCTTATTGTCTTCAATGCCAATAATACACAGCGTCGGATTGAGCAGCTGTTGCATTAGCTCAATACCTTTGACTATTTCAGCGGCGTGCTCACGCATTAAGGTATCGTCAGCCGTGATGTAAGGTTCACACTCAACCGCATTAACAATCAAAAATTCAATAGGTTGTTTAATATCAGCTTTTACATAGGTTGGGAAGCCTGCGCCGCCCATACCAGAAATACCCGCATTATGAATAACATCAACTAGTTCATCGTGTGATGCAGTGGCTGGGTTTGCTAAAGGCGATAATTCACACCAGGTATCGTTGCCATCGGGTTCAATAATAATGCTTAATTCAGGTAATGCCGAAGGATGCGCTGATGGCATAGGCGTAATATCAATAATAGTGCCAGAAGTCGGTGCATGTATTGGCACCGACCAATTAGCTGATGGCTTTGTTAACGCTTGGCCTTTTAACACGTGCTGGTTTTTTTCAACTATTAATTTACCACTAGCGCCAATGTGCTGCTTTAAAGGCAGAACAAGTTTTTCAGGCAAAGGGAGTCTGGCTATAGGCGCACTATTAGATAATGATTTCTGCTGAGGAGGATGTACGCCGCCAGGAAATGCCCAAACGGTGCCTTTTTTTATTTGTTCAAGTAACTTTTCCACTCAAACCTCTAATCTATTTGGGTAACAGGAATAGCGTCTAGTTGCCATTTCCAAGTTTGTTTTGTTGGTGCAACGGGTAGCATGTCAATACAATCAACCGGACAAGGTTCAACGCACAAGTCACAGCCTGTACATTCGTCAATTAGAACGGTGTGCATTTGTCGGGTTGCACCAACAATGGCATCAACAGGGCAGGCTTGAATACATTTGGTACAACCAATACATTCATCTTCGCGAATGTAGGCCACCGTTTTAACTGGCTCGGCTTGTTCTCCGCCAGCGAGGGGTTTAGCCTCAACCCCCATTAAATCAGCTAGCTTTTTAACGGTCGCTTCACCACCTGGAGGGCATTTATTTATTTCATCGCCATTGGCAATGGCTTCTGCATAAGGACGACAGCCCGGGTAACCACATTGGCCGCATTGTGTTTGCGGTAAAATGGTGTCGATTTGTTCTACAACAGGGTTACCTTCAACTCGAAAGCGTACTGCTGCAAACCCTAAAATTAATCCGAAAATTAACGCCAGCAAACCCAGCGCTATTAAAGCGTACAACAAGGTCATATTAAAACTTCACTAATCCAGTAAAACCCATGAAGGCCATTGACATTAAACCTGCCGTTATCATTGCGATTGAGGCACCTTTAAATGGGGTTGGTACGTCTGCTGCGGCTAAACGTTCGCGCAATGCAGCAAATAAAACCAATACTAATGAAAACCCCACCGCAGCACCAAAGCCATAAACGGCCGATTGTAAAAACGTGTGATCTGCTTTGATATTTAATAAAGCAACACCCAATACCGCACAGTTAGTGGTTATTAAAGGTAAAAATATTCCCAGTAACCGGTAAAGCGTTGGACTGGTTTTTCTGACAACCATTTCAGTAAATTGTACAACAACAGCTATCACTAAAATAAAGCTCATTGTTTTCAGGTAGGTAATATCCAATGGTA
Organism: Pseudoalteromonas sp. G5_S1_54_S4; assembly: GCF_054968565.1. Classification (NCBI taxonomy): domain Bacteria; kingdom Pseudomonadati; phylum Pseudomonadota; class Gammaproteobacteria; order Alteromonadales; family Pseudoalteromonadaceae; genus Pseudoalteromonas; species Pseudoalteromonas sp. G5_S1_54_S4. The sequence continues at coordinate 7,140 of NZ_JBQKUL010000036.1, forward strand.
ATAAAATATACTCATTTACTAAATAGCTTGTCACAGAGGCAAGCGTTAGCACAAAGGTAGTTGCCAAAGACATACCTATGGCTGTGTCAAGTTTCCCAGACACACCCATAAACGGGCAAAGGCCTAAAAATTGTACTAATACAAAGTTGTTGACTAACACTGTTCCAATTAATAACAAGACGTATTCTGTCATGTGTGCCTCACGCTAATAAAATCCCGTGTATTATCCTTTTTTCTACTGTGATAAACAACACGTTGAGTGATTATCAGTTAAATAAACAACGTTAAATAATGGGCTAATTGTAAAGGGTTAAAATCAAGGGACATTGCAATTAAAAAACTGTCAGCATTTTAACGGCTGAAAATTCATAAAAGCACACTTTAGAACGTAAAAAAGAGCATACATGCTCTTTTTTACGTTAATTGGAGTAGAGGCGTTAGATGTCTTTGGGCTTTTCAATGTAGTAACCTTGAACACCATCTAGGCATAACGTTTCTACAATGTGTTTTTCTTCTTGGCTTTCAACGCCCTCAGCAAAAACACTGACGCCAATTCGGTGTGCAAGGTCGACCATTAAACGCATAAAGTACTGATTATTTTTATCATCCTCTAAGCCTCGGGTATAACTTGCATCCATTTTAATAAAGTCTGGTTTTAAATCTCTGAAAAACTTAAATGATGTGAGTCCTACACCAAAGCGTTCAACAGTAATTCTGGCTCCAACGCGATGCACCATATCAATAAAACGTTTGCTTGCTTTAATGTTTTGTAGCAGACCAAATTCACTCACCTCAAAAATTAACTTAGAAGCAATATGGGTATCTTTAAGCAAACGACGCTCTAACCAAATCATAAATTGGTCACTGTGCGCACTTGAAGGGGTAATATTTAAGCCAAAGTATTTTTCAGATAAATTACTCGATTTTATTCTTTCTAATGACGATTCTATTATTAACTTGTCAATTTCTATCGCCATATCGAGTTTTTCAGCCATTGCTAAAAATGAAGCGGTAGGCAAAGCTTGGTTTTCTTCTGTTTTAAAGCGGGCTTGAATTTCAGCATAGGCTTTAATGCTTTTGCCTAATGGCATAATATTTTGGATCACTAAATGGACGCTTTTAGACTCGATCACTTCGTTAATCACTTTACGCCAGTTTTGGTTACCAAACCCTGCGCTCACATTATTAACAAGATCAGTATCGCGCTGCACATGCCACGCATTAGCTTGCTTAGATTGCGCCATACTCATTGCGTTATCAACGATAGAGAGCAACTCACCTAAAGGTTTGGCTTTTTCGTACCCCACAATACCTGTGTTTGCAACCGAGCTAAGCTCTTGGTTTTGCATATATTGAGTAAAGCGAGATTGTAAGTTTTCACCAAATTTTTCAGCTTCTTTTAACGGGGTATTCGGCAATATAATTATAAAGTCAGAGCTGTTTACTCTAAAAACTTGACTGCCGGAATAGGTACCACTGATATGTACTATGATATCTGCAACCGACTTAATGTACTCATCACCTTTTTGATAGCCTCGACTTTGATTAATTGACTGTAACTCACTACAGCGGACAAGTGCTAAAGAGCCAAATGTACTTATTTCGGTGTTTTCTATATTTTTTTCGTAGTAATCAACAAACATATTGCGATTACCTAATTCAGTAACGCCGTCTTTGTAGGCTTCACGTTTAATATCGTGGGCTGCATTTTTTATATTGTCGTTTTTGCTTTTTAAAAAGTGCGATAAACGATTAAAGCTAGGAATTAAACTTTTCCCCAACTTAGCTAACTCAGGTGAATCAATTTTAGTTGCAAAATCATCACCTAGTTGGTTTTGATTGATATATACATCAATAACATCAGCAACGTCCGTACATATATTGTCGTTAATGTGCTTAACAATGGTTTTCATCAATATAATAGGTATTAGGGCGAGTAGGGTGCTAACAATTAAAATAACAAAAAACGCGGTTTGAAACTGCTCACCCAAGTGAGTAATGTTTAATTTAAATTCAATTTTTATATCGGCGTTATTGTTTGTGGCGTACTGAGTACGTACTGAGTTGCTACTAGATTGAATAAGCTCAGCAATAAAAGGTAATTGCACTGCATTGTTAACCGAAAATACTTCAACGCCTTGATAGTCACGTAAAACAAAATTTGAAAAGGTTTCACTAGTTGCAAGCGTGTTCTTAAGATTTTCTGCTGATATATCTGTCGCAGAGAGATTTTTAATGTATTGCTCAACGGTCGCTTGTGCATTTTTTTGAGCATTGCCGATGGCATTATCAAAATTTTGGCTAATAAAATAGCTACCAGCGGACACAAGTACCAGCCAAGCTAACAGTTGTATAAGAATAAGTTTTTTGAAAGCTGCCATTATTTAATCTTTTTATGTCAAATGGGGGAGGACACAACCTCATGATTATTAAACTAATTATAGCTCGATATCAATAGTTATCAAATGGTTAGTTTTTTAAGCAAAAAAGTTTTTATTTTAAAAGAAGAATGGTAGAGCAAATTGAAGGGTATGTCTATGTGATTGTAGTAAATTGGCTCCCCCTCCCCGACTCGAACGGGGGACCTGCGGATTAACAGTCCGTCGCTCTAACCAACTGAGCTAAGGGGGAACTAAAATATACTTTTTATGACTTGGCTCCCCCTCCCCGACTCGAACGGGGGACCTGCGGATTAACAGTCCGTCGCTCTAACCAACTGAGCTAAGGGGGAACTACATCATAAACATAAACTTGGCTCCCCCTCCCCGACTCGAACGGGGGACCTGCGGATTAACAGTCCGTCGCTCTAACCAACTGAGCTAAGGGGGAATCGTTTATGGCTGAAAAACTTGGCTCCCCCTCCCCGACTCGAACGGGGGACCTGCGGATTAACAGTCCGTCGCTCTAACCAACTGAGCTAAGGGGGAAGCGTCTTGCCTTTCAACGGGGCGAAATATTAATGACCGCATAGCAAAGTGTCAACATATAAAAGATCATAAATTCAAAAAAGAGGTCTATTCGTTGTTTTTATGTGCAATCTGCGCGTTTTGTAACACTATTTAAGTCAAGCGCAGTGATATTGTTTTATAAAAACAAGGCAATATTTGCATGAAGTTTGTAATTTGAGGCAATAAAGTGATGAGTAAAATTTAAGAAAACGGCTTTTAATAGCAAAAACGCGTTCTATTTCCTGTATTTTTATAAAGCGATAATTAACTTATTTAAAAAAAAATGGCTCCTTTTTATTTTTGGTACGTTAAAACGGTTGAACTAAATGCGTATTAGTTACGTAAACTAAAACTAGCGCTAAAACATAATATAAATTTTGACTGCAGCAGCAATGCTTTGTACAAAAATAAAACAATCAATGAGTTAGCTACCTGTTTGAGTGTGTTACTCACTGATATTAGTCTAAGAAAATATCGCCTTCATACACATAACAGGGGCATACAATGCTGTTTGCATATTGGTAACGGAAAAAACCAAATGATCAGACAATTTAGCACCCGGTTGTAGCCCTTTATAAACGTGGGGTTGATGGAGTTATCCACGGTTTCTGTGGATAACTCTGTTTATGAAACTTTAAGAACATCAGCACCCCCAGCATTGTAGGGCGCTACAACGATTTCAAGTATTTAAAAGCTTTTTTTTTATACATTTAAAAACAATAGCTTACGATTCTGCTAAGTTACTCACTTAATCGATAAATAAAATTTTTCGTGACGATAAAACACAGTCTCTGACTGTGTGATAAATCAACAAAACCTAAAAATAAATGTTGCAAAAGTTACATAAATGTATTTAATTTGATTTTTAATGTGTTTGTGCAAAATTTATTTACAACAGCGTAAAAGTAATAGTTTGTAGATTAAAGGCTGATTTAGTTGTTTAGATTTAATAAAGCATGGCTTGAACAGCTCGGATGCTTTAAAATATGCTGTTCAGTAAAAGAGGCTTATTTATTTTATGCGCGCACATTCTCAATCACATACTCGCCCTGATTTACTCACCGCCCCAATCTTGCCTACACTAAAGAAAATGACCATTCCGATGATCTTTGGGATGATCACCCTAATGATGTTCAACATAGTTGATACTTTTTTCATTAGCTTATTGGGTACTGAGCCGCTTGCTGCAGTGAGCTTTACATTTCCCGTTACTTTTACCGTTATTAGTTTAGCGATTGGTTTAGGCATAGGTACCTCAGCGGTAATAGCAAAAGCATTAGGCAGTAACAATATTGAAGAAGCGCGTTTTGATGCCAGTATATCGTTGTTGATTGCGGTGGTATTAGTGTTGGTTTTATCTACGTGTGGCTATTTATTAATTGATCCTATTTTTACTTTACTCGGAGCTGGGGAGCAAGTATTACCGCTCATTCATGAATATATCAGTATTTGGTTTTTAGGCAGTGTATTTTTAATTACCCCGATGATTGGTAATTCTGTACTGCGTGCCAGTGGCGATACTAAAACACCGAGTATTATTATGGGTGGAGCGGGGCTTATCAATGCGGTACTCGATCCTGTACTTATTTTTGGTTTTGGCACCATTCCTGCGTTTGGCATTAAAGGAGCCTCCATCGCCAGTGTTATAGCATGGGCAGTTGCTGTGGCAATTATTTTATACTTATTAATTGCTAAAAAGCGCTTATTGAGTTTAAAAGCAGGGTCGCAAACGGTTATTGGAGCTATTCGTAAAATATTAAAAATAGGCTTACCCGCAGCAGGTGCTAACATGCTAACACCGGTTGCTATGGCAGTAATGACGGCATTGGTTGCACATCATGGTCCAGAGGCTGTGGCTGCTTTTGGAGTAGGGAGTCGAATAGAATCAATAGCGAGTTTGGTGGTATTAGCATTATCGATGACTTTGCCACCTTTTATTAGTCAAAATTTTGGAGCCAGTCATTTTTCTCGCGTAAAGGATGCCTACCTAGGAACCTTAAAATTTGTGATGTTATGGCAGTTTGTTATTTATATTTTATTAATTATGTTCTCAGGCGTCATAAGTGAAATATTTGGTAAGGAGCAAGCCGTTATTGATGTCATAAAACTGTTTATTTATACCATCCCATTAAGTTATGGCTTGCAAGGAGTGATCATTTTATCCAACTCCTCGTTTAACGCTTTACACAAACCCATGAACGCCTTAGTTTTGAGCGTCATTCGGTTATTTATTTTTTATGTTCCCTTTGCGTATATCGGGAATGAACTGGCAGGTTTAATCGGCTTGTTTATTGGCGCGGCCATTGGTAATTTATTCACAGCCCTTGTAGCCTATAAGTGGTTTATGAAAGAAATTGAAGCGTTAAGCAGTCAAGCATTACAGGAGTGTAGTCATTGAGCGATCATTTTCAGTTAGAATCAAAATTTAAACCCGCTGGGGATCAGCCTACCGCTATCGCTCAGTTGTGCGAAGGTTTAGAAGCAGGGCTTGCTCATCAAACCTTATTGGGCGCAACAGGGACGGGAAAAACCTTCACGATGGCTAACATCATTAGTGATTTAAATCGCCCCACTATTATTATGGCGCACAATAAAACCTTAGCGGCGCAATTATACGGCGAGATGAAAGAATTTTTCCCGCATAATGCGGTTGAGTACTTTGTATCTTACTACGATTACTACCAACCTGAAGCCTATGTGGTAGCCAGTGACACCTTTATTGAAAAAGATGCATCCATCAATGAACACATTGAGCAAATGCGGCTCAGCGCCACTAAAGCGCTATTAGAGCGTCGCGATACCATAATCGTTGCGTCGGTATCGGCGATTTATGGTCTGGGCGATCCTGATTCATACATGAAAATGATGCTGCTTTTAAAAGTGGGTGAAAAGGTTGATCAACGTGACATGTTGCGCCGCCTTGCAGAGCTGCAATACACCCGTAACGATATTGATTTTAGTCGAGGTACATATCGTGTTCGCGGCGAAGTGGTGGATATATTTCCAGCTGAATCAGATACCTATGCAGTACGTGTAGAAATGTTTGATGATGAAGTTGAACGCTTGAGTATTTTTGATCCCCTCACTGGTGCTGTTGAAAAACACATAGTGCGCGCTACTATTTACCCTAAAACTCACTATGTAACGCCACGAGAAAAAATACTCGAAGCCATCGAAAAAATAAAAGTTGAGCTTAAAGAGCGCAGGGCACAATTACTCAGCGCTAATAAATTAGTTGAAGAGCAACGTATTGCGCAGCGTACCCAATACGACATAGAAATGATGACCGAACTTGGTTATTGCTCAGGCATTGAAAACTACAGCCGTTACTTATCGGGGCGTACACCTGGCGATCCACCGCCGACATTACTTGATTATTTACCCGACGATGCATTAATGATTATTGATGAATCGCACGTAACTGTCTCGCAAATTGGCGCTATGTATAAAGGCGATAGAAGTCGTAAAGAAAACCTCGTTGAATACGGTTTTAGGATGCCCTCGGCCATGGATAACCGCCCACTGCGTTTTGAAGAATTTGAAGCCATTGCACCGCAAACTATTTATGTGTCGGCCACACCGGGTGATTTTGAATTAGAGCGCAGCAATGGCGAGGTTGCAGAGCAGGTTATTCGTCCAACCGGCTTACTTGACCCATTAATAGAAGTGCGTCCGGTTGGCGATCAGGTTGATGACTTACTCTCAGAAATTTATAAAAGTGTTGAAAAAGGCGAGCGCGTGTTAGTAACAACACTGACCAAACGCATGGCTGAGGATTTAACTGATTATTTAAGCGAACATAATGTAAAAGTACGCTACTTACACTCTGACATAGACACCGTAGAGCGGGTTGAAATTATTCGTGATTTACGTGCCGGTGTGTTTGACGTGTTAGTAGGCATTAACTTACTACGTGAAGGTTTAGATATGCCAGAAGTGGCATTAGTAGCTATTTTAGATGCTGATAAAGAAGGCTTTTTACGCTCAGCTCGCTCGCTTATTCAAACCATAGGCCGTGCTGCGCGCCACCTTGATGGTCGTGCTATTTTATACGGCGATAGAATCACTAAGTCGATGGCTAAAGCCATTGATGAAACCCAGCGACGCCGTGATATACAGCATGCTTATAATGTTAAGCACGGTATTGAGCCTAAAGCGCTGATCAAAAAGATACTCGATGTAATGGATGTAGGTGAAGATGCTTCACCGCAAGATAACTTACAGCTTATTCGTAAAGAGTCTAAAAAAATTCTTAGTGCGAAAGAAATTGCCACGCAAATTAAGCAGCTTGAAACCAAAATGCATGCCTACGCCAGTGATTTAGAATTTGAAAAAGCCGCCTCTGTACGCGACGAAATACATGAACTACAACAACAGTTGATTAATTAAATGACAATCGATTTTACTCCCCTTATAAATGCTTTGGCAGATACGCCTTTTGCAGATAACGAATTATGCCGCGTATTTCATGGTCGCGGCCACAGCGTAGAAGCGCTAAGCCATATTAACTTAGACTTTTATCCACCGAGTTTGTTTTTGGTGTCATACAGTGAAATTGATGAGGTAACACTCACTACGCTCACCGATACGTTATGGCAGTGGGCACAACAACATCATCCAGAGCTAATTACTGCATTGGTGTATCAGCAGCGAGCGGGGCTACAAAGTCATAACACCTTAGTGCATGGGCAATTGCCCGCGCGCCATAGCGTAGCCGAAAATGGTGTGCGTTTTTTGGTTGATTTAATGAGTAAGCAAAACACCGGTATTTTTCCTGATATGCGAAAAGGCCGTGAGTTTGTCATGGACAATAGTAAACATGCCAAAGTACTTAATCTGTTTTCTTATACTTGTGGCTTTTCGGTAGCGGCTATGCACGGCGGTGCCGATCATGTGATGAACATGGATATGAGCAAAGGCGTGTTAAAAGTCGGTAAGCAAAACCATCAACTAAACAATGTTGATAGGGGTGTCAGTTTTTTACCGCATGATATTTTAAAGTCGTTTGGTAAGCTAAAAAAAGCCGCACCGTTTGATTTAATTATTGTTGATCCACCCAGCTTTCAAAAAGGCAGTTTTATATTAACTAAAGACTACCAAAAAGTGTTGCGCAGACTTCCTGAGCTTTTAAACGATACTACACAGCTGTTGTTATGTGCTAATAGCCCAGAGCTTTCAGAAAACGACTTTAAAGTACTTATTCAAGAACATACTCAAGGTGCTATTGAGTTTGTTAAACGCCTAGAACCGACTGATCGCTTTATTGAAATTGATAGCGATAAAAGCTTAAAAGCATTGGTGTACAAAACAAAAACATAGTGAGTTAAATGAAACTGAGTAAACGTTTAAACGCCATCAATTCATTAATTACAGAGCCTTACGATATTGTTTGGGATTGTTGCTGCGATCATGGCTTTTTAGGGATGGCGTTACTTGAGCGCGGTATAGCAAAACATATAAATTTTGTGGATATTATTCCAACGTTAATGGAAGCGCTCGAACAGTCGCTGCAACAATTTGAGCAAGGTAAATCTTTACCTTCATGGCAAGTGCGCTGCGAAGATGTTGCGCAAATTAAATTGCCAACAGCTGCAAAGCAAGTGGTGGTTATTGCTGGTGTGGGGGGCGATTTATGTTTAAAGCTTATTGAACAAATTATTGCCAACAACCCGCAAAGCTTGCACCAACTCAGTTTTATTATTTGCCCCATTCAGCATCTTTACAAAGTGCGTGCAGGTTTAAAAGCCTGTAATTTAAAGCTCGAAAACGAGCAAATTATTGTTGAAAACAAACGTTTTTACGAAGTATTACACGTTAGTGTAAATGCCAGCCAAACACTCACTCAAACCGGTGCTCAAATGTGGGATAAACACAATCCACAACATCATCAATATCAGCAGCAATTGCTTAACCATTATACTCGAATGCTCAATAAAGATAGACTTTACTATCAAAAAGTTATAACAGAGTATCAACGAGTATTTGAATGCTAAATACTCCTGTCAGTGTGATCGGTTTTTGTGATTAACTACGTAAAGTGCTTCATAGTTAATATCTTGCCATCAGGCGGATTTATTTGGTTTATATATGTCAGATAAAAATATAAAAATTGAGCCATTATTAGGCGATGGGCAAAAGTGGCAACACAGTTACGAGCAACCGATTTCGTATGCGCCGTTAGTACAACTGGCCAATAATAATTGGATTGTTCCCCAGCATTTTTTACGTTACAAACATACGCTAGCCAGCGTTAATGAAGTGCTTAACGACATTAGTTTTTCTACTCACTTTAGTGTGTTAGCTGCAGAAAAAAACAGTGATATTTATCTGCAAGTGGCGGTACTTAGTCCAGATAATTACCGTGCTGAGAACAAAGCAAAAAAGTTACTGTTTGGTCGTCGCTGGCCAGTAGAGCAAAATTTGCCAACCTCAGAGCTTATTCAAACAGCATTTTTAGCATTGAAAGTGGCACGCGAGCATGAAGTAAGAGAGCTTTTTCAGCTGCAGCATCAAGGCGCAACCAGTACGCCGTTTAATAATCATCATGATTTACCTGTTATGGCGCAAAACCCTGAGCTTGTTAAAAGCACATCGTTTAAAAATATTCCATTGAACGACCTGATAGAGCGCCTGGTGTTTGCGGATAATAAAATTGCGCTAATTAACTGCCAAGCCATAATCACCGGCGAGCAGGTGTATACGGTTAAACTTCATTGCGATAGTTGTCAGCTAAGCGAATTTAATAATAAAACTTTGTCATTTTTAGCACCTGATGCAACAACCAACAGCTTTTTACATAGCTTTATTGCCGCACTGGTTGCTGTAAGTAACGAGTATGTGAGTGAGCATTTTAAATACCAAGGCTTTGCGCGCTTTAGTAAAGATGTACACGCAGAGCAGGTCGGGGAGCTAAGCATTGCCATGCGTTCACCAAGTTCAGTTAGTTTATGTTCTATGGGTAAGCAAGAGGCGAATCAGTTAAACTTTGAAATAGACAGCGGCAGGGCACCCCAAGGGTGTGGACAAGCCATTGGCGGGTTTTTAGCTGCCCATGGTATAGAGCAGCCAGAAAATGCACATTTATACCCTAATTATTTATAACTAAGGGACAGCTATAGTTTGTTTATTTCTTGTTTTACGCTATAGCTTGAGTCGGTAACAATGGCTTCAAGTGTTTGTACTCGCTGTTTGAGTTCAGTCACTTGCGCGGTTACTTCTGCTAGTTGCTTATGAGCATCTTGATTGTTGTCTTGAACTTTATGTTTAAACTCAAGGTGCTTTTTATACATATCGTAAATAACCCCCGAACCTACAGAAATAAGTACAATGAGAACTATCATTGTTGTGCCAGACATAATTACTTCCTTTAATTTTATTTTAAGTTTAAATTATAACCATAATTAAGCGCTGATAAAGCTAATTAATTGTAACTTTATTTGTATTTATAAAGTCATTGTTATTATTTGTGCCGCCACCATATAGTAACCATGTAGTTTTTTTAATCGATACAAGGAATAGGTATGTTAAATAATAAAATTCCACCGGTTGTCGTTGTGGTATTTTTCGCTGCTGTTATGGCACTGATTGCGCATTACACAGTAATAGACTTTACCGCCTTCATAACTTACCTAGCATTAGGATTAGTCGCTATAGGTTGTTTCTTTTGTATTGCTGGGGTCGTCAGTTTTCGTTTAGCCAAAACCACGGTACTACCCAATAAACCTGAGCAAGCAACAAGCTTAGTTACCTCAGGGGTATATAAACTCTCACGTAACCCTATGTATTTAGGCTTTGCTTTTATACTGGCGGGGTGGGGCGTGTGGCTAAGCTCTATTTGGGCTTTTTTAGGTATTGTGGGCTACGTTGGTTATTTAACGCTGTTTCAAATCATTCCCGAAGAGCGGGCGTTACATCAGTTATTTGGTGAGCAATTTGAGGATTACAAATCGCGGGTAAAACGCTGGCTTTAATGTTTTTTCATACTAAAAAAGGCTACCCTTGGTAGCCTTATAGTGTGCTTATTTTAAACTTTACTCGTATTCAAGCGGGTCGGTTACGTTGTTCAGCTCAAAGGCTTCTAAACGTTCTTGGCAAGCGCCACATTTGCCACAGGCCTTATCACGACCGTTATAACAGGTCCATGTTTGGCTGTAGTCTAATCCCATTTTAATACCATCGGTTAAAATATCGATTTTAGTATTATTTAAATACGGGCTAAAAATTTCTACCGCATCGTAATTAGCAATACGACACACATCATCCATCTTTTTAACAAACTCAGGGCGGCAATCTGGGTAAATAGCATGATCGCCCGAATGCGCACCGTAATATACTTTGCTTGCTTTAAGCGACACCGCATAACCTACCGCTAAAGAAAGTAAAATCATGTTGCGATTAGGCACAATGGTGCTTTTCATGCTTTCTTCTTCGTAATGGCCTTCTGGCACATCAATATCGTCTGTTAACGACGAACCACCAATAAGCTGATTAATTGCCGATATATCAACAATTTTGTGCGGTACATTTAGCTTTTCACATACGCTGGCGGCGACTTTAAGTTCTTTAACATGACGCTGACCATAATCAAACGAGAGGGCATAAACATCATGGCCTTGCTGCAGGGCTTTATTTAATACAGTAAATGAGTCCATACCGCCGGAATAAATAACAACTACTTTTTGCGTCATACGTGGTTTGCTCTTTAGTTTTGATAGAGGTTTATATCAGGGCGCGATATACTACACGGCCAAGGCATAAATGACAATTTTTGCACCGTGCTTTGTGATTTCTAATAGTAACAATTTTGCCGTCAGGTTGTAAGTGAGATTTCTTTTGTACAAAATTAATGAAGTGTTTGAAACCATTCAAGGTGAAGCGAGTTTTACTGGTACGCCGTCTATTTTTTTACGCCTGCAAGGTTGCCCTGTGGGATGTTCATGGTGCGACACAAAGCAAACCTGGGATGTTGATAACGTATATAAAGTATCACTTGATGACACGGTAGAAAAAAAAGCCGACTCAGATCATTGGGCCGAGGCCAGTGCAGCGCAGGTACTTGAGTTATTTAAGTCCCGTGGCTATACCGCCAAGCATGTTGTTATAACCGGTGGCGAACCTTGCATGTATGATTTGAACCCAGTATGTAATTTACTGCATGATCATGGCTTTAGCACACAAATAGAAACCAGTGGCACCTTCGAAATACTCGCCCCTGCACAAACGTGGGTCACGGTATCGCCAAAAATTAATATGCGCGGTGGCTACAAAGTACTCAGTAGTGCCATGCAACGCGCCGATGAAATTAAACACCCAGTTGCTATGCAAAAACACGTAGAAGAACTGGAAGAGCTATTTACCGCCACCGGCGTAAACCCAAAACTGGTATATTTGCAGCCAATCAGCCAAAAAGCCTCAGCCACTAAATTAGCCATTGATACTTGTATCGCCAAAAACTGGCGCTTATCAATTCAAGTACATAAGTATTTGGGGATTAATTAAAGAGCAGCTGTAAGCTGCTCTGCGTTAAGTTATATAACGTAGATACAAGGTTGGGTTATAAACCCAACCTAATTAAACAACTTTCAACTCATAAAGTTAAGCTGGCTTTAAATATAATTTTCATCAATAAACTGACACCACAGCTGTGTATTTAATTCTGGTACATTTGGCTTATCTCTAATACCGAGTTTAAACATGATCGCAGAGCGCCATTCTAAAGAGCCAATGTCTGGCCCATGTCCATAACCGTCACCGGTATTAATTTGCTGCTCAACATAGTTAAACCATGCCTCAGAGCACGGCGAATATTGTTCATCTTTTTGCGCAACACTACTGCATCCAGCAATAATGAGTAATAAAGGGGCCATTAATAGTTTCATATTTTACCTATGTGTTTATTTTGCTAATCGCTGCTGTGTTAAGGTTAAACGCTTATGTGAGCTGTATACTTGCAACCTTTCATCGTCCGTAATTAAAAATGCATCCATTTCTACAGATATTAAAGCAGATATGGGGAAAATCTCTAAAATACCAAGATCAGCAAGTTTAGCTGAAAGAAGTGCTGTTTTGCCATTAACAATAAAAGTAGAATCTTGATCACGAAAATCGCCATCAACATATAGTTTTGCACCACCAAACCATGAGTTAACAATTTTAATTTTATGACCCTTGACCGTGAATTCGAACTCTTTTCTCATTTTCAAACTCCATTTTTTGAAAAGTGTATAACATGTTAACGCCGTAAATAAACGGCAGAAAATAGTTGGCGATAACTTGTTGGGAACGAACAAAATAATCTGTTTTTATCCCACTTCTAATTTGTTTTGTTCAATTGCGATTTGCACACTACATTTTCGTTAAGTTTATTACCAAACAAAAATTTCAACCTTTCTGTACCACCCGTTTTTTCATAAAACTCTTGTAATGTAATTTCTTTTTTCTCGTAGCTCATTAGCTGCCAAAAACCGTAAAAACCTTTGAACCAAAAGTAACAAAACACCGCTCCAACAGCCAATAAGAAATATGCTGATTTGCCAACTTTTCGCTTGTACTTTATGGCGCAATAAAAAAACCAGACACAGCTTAAAACTGCCACTATTAAAAATGCCGTAAAAGGTGTAATTGCAGTATCAATATTATCCCAAAGGAAGCTTAGACAAATTGAACTCCAATCTAACCCCATAGAGAAAATTAAAGTAATCTTAAAAAAGAAACATAATAAAACGGTAGTAAACACCGCATATAAGATCCCACTTTCCTTGTACTCTTCTTTATTCAATACTTGTCCTTATTGAGCGATTTAATAATCTTATAGTGCGCGAGTCGTGCAGGTTTATATCCATACCACGCTCACTTTTCTTCTGTAAAGTTTTAACAAATTACCTAAGATATTACTATCACTAACTTTTCTATGACTTTCAAGAAAAGCTAATATTTAAAAGCGTTGTTATTGAGCAGCGCTTTTGTTTTTATTTTGTTGAACCTTGAACCTTGAACCTTGAACCTTGAACCTTGAACCTTGAACCTTGAACCTTGAACCTTGAACCTTGAACCTTGAACCTTGAACCTTGAACCTTTTTAAAGTACCAAACTAAAACCCAAGTTTGCAAAGTGTATTAGGTGGTGCTTATATTAAACTAAGTGATTGGGAGAATGCGCTTGGCTAAATACCTACTACTGTTGTTTGTTTTTTCTTATGTTTTTATAAACTCGGCTTTTGCTACTGTAAAAGTGGGCGTGACTCACTGGGTTGATTACACTAATCCGGATGAAACAGGCGTTTATATTGAATTATTAAAAGAAGTTTATGCGGATGAACAGCTCGAGTTCGATTTTAGTACTTACAAACGAATTACCAATTTATTTGAACAAAAACAATATGATATTGTTGTTGGTGTTGCTAAAGAGGATATTCCTTTAGCTTATTATCCTAATTGGTATTTAGACTACGATTACCCAATTAATGCGTATTTTGTAGATTCTGCTCATAAGTTTAATAAACTGTCTGATTTAAACAACAAAGTATTAAGCTGGCTTGATGGCTACAATTTCGATAAGTTTATTGAATACCCACACGATTATTACCCGGCTTCTACTATTGAAAACGCAGTGGCACTGCTACTTAATAAACGCATAGATGCTTTCGTTGATTTTGACTACAACATTCCCAAAGAGTACAAATCAAAGCTTAACTATGTAGAGGTTGTGCCCGCAAGGCCTATTTATTTAGCCTTTTCGAATAATGAAAAAGGGAAAGCCTTGGCGCGAAGATTTGACCAAACAATGCCAAAATTAAAATCATCGGGAAGGTTGCAGGCATTATATAAATCAGATTATGAAAATACGCGTTTTGCAGAGTTTGACGCAAATAAAACAAAAATTGTATTGAGTAGTAACGATGAGTCTTTGCTACGACTGAACTCAGTTACCGAAGGAAAATCACTCGACGCGCAGCTTTATAAGTTAATTTTGGCTGAAATGCGAGATTACAGAATTGAGTTTGTAAAAGCGCCAGATACCAATGCGGAGGTGCAATTTGGCATTAGTCATTGTTTTGCCAATAAAATTAACACGTCAGAACGAGCAAGCCGCTATTTAATATCAAAGCCGTTTTCTTTGTATCTCGCACCGCGACTTTATTCTCCAAATAGCTTGGCTCAATTTAAACATATAAAAAATTTAGACGAGTTGGTGTCACAAAGTGAATTAAGGTTGGGGTTATCAAAATTCAGAATATTCTCCGAAGACATTATGTCTCTACTTGAAGAGGTAGATAAAACTAAAATAAAACCAGCTCCCACTAATATATTCTCTAGATTACAACAATTAGCGAAGTTGCAAGAGTTTGATGCGTCTATTGAATACCCCAGCGATGTAGCCACGTATTGGCACGATATAACAGACGCTGATATTTACTCCTTTGATTTGAAATTAAAAACATCGTTTACTGTTGGGCATTTAATGTGTGAGCGCAGTGAAGAAAATATAAAATTTATGCAGAACTTTAATAATACACTCTCAAAATTAATTCAAAGCGATGAGTATAAAGCGCTTATCTACCACTTTGCGGCAGACTTACCTGCTGAACAGTTTAATAAAATTTATCAGCATGCACTGTTAGATGAAGAGTGAGAACGCAAACACAACGTGGTTGTTTAACCGCTAGGGTAGGCACATTTATCATTGAAATAATAAGCCGATGATAAAAATAAAGCCGCCTTTGCAAGGTAGATTAGTATAACGCTGAATACTTGGCTCTGAAAATTCAAACAATGGCACTAACAAGTGCACCCGCGTCAGTAATACCGGCGTCTTTCATGGCTTGGCTAATCATTTGCACTAGCGCGACTACTTGAGATTGTGTTGATGAAACAATATTTGCCTGTGCTTCAATTTGTGCTTGTATGACCTCGTCTTCCGGATCGAATTGAGCTTGTAATTGAGTGAGTTGTTCTTTTTGTTCTTCAAGCTGCTGTTTGAGCTCTTTAAGTTGCTCTATCATTTTTGCGATATATTCAGGCATTTCTGAATTTGTTGCTTTTTCAGCGTTTTGCTCAGCCTCTTTTCCTGAGAGTTTATTGCGTTCTTTGTCTGATAATTGATAATCAGTGTTGTCCTGATTTTTTGTTGTGTCTTTTGTTTGTTGTGCAATATTTGTTTTTTCGGCTGTAATTTTAACGTCAAAGGCTGAGTGTTTATTTAGCTGTATCACGGTTTATTATCCATAATAGTATGTTTATTAATGTTGTTATCGGCCGCGATGCCAAAGTTTAAAGTGCTAAAGCAATAAAAAACGTTGCCTTTGAGCTACGTTTTTTAGGTTTATACTACGATTTTTTGTTTTCAACTTTACCGCTTGAATAAATAAAAAATAATGCAATGGCTAAACACACTAACGCCGCTAGTCGACTGGGTGACAATGCAATAGCCTCATTACCAAGCCAGCCAAAATTATCAATTAATACACTCATGGTTAGTTGACCAAAAATAACCGCGACGGTTGCCACCGCTGTACCTATTTTTTGCACCGCAAGCACCATAATAACAATGTATGGTACGCCACACATGGCACCAAGTAGCTGCCATTTTGGTACATCCATTAAGGTTACAGCATGATTTGGTTCAAAATAAAATATGAGCAGTGCGGTTACTAGTGCACCAACAGAAAAGGTTAAAAAAGCACTTTTAAAAACACCGACGTTACCGCCTAGTCGTCCGTTTAAGGCTGCTTGAATGCTTAATGTTGCGCCACCAATTACAGCTAGAAAAATCATAATAATAGTCATAGTGAGTTTATCCTTGTGCCATAAAAACCAGAGAGATAATAATAAACGCCAAAGCAATAATGCGTTTAACATCGATTTTGCGTTCAGTGGTGCCAAACAAACCGTAATGGTCAATAATTAAGCTTTTGAAAATTTGCCCTGCGAGTATGCCGATCATTGTCATGGCTATGCCGATGTTTGGCGTTGCAATTGTTAAAATAACCACGTAAACAGGGCCAAGCACACCACCTAATAATAAAGAAGGGGGCTGGCTAAAAAATGAAGGACTATTACGAGGGCTAAAAAACAGCATTAGCAAAAATGTTAAGGCGGCACCAACCGCAAATATACTAAATGTGGCCCACAGTTCACCCACTTCACTACCCAAAGGCCCTAATAACCCCGCTTCTACGGACAAACCCATACCGCCCATAAAGGTCAGTAATATTAATAGAAATTGCATTTATATCCTCCAAATAGTAATTAATACCATTTTAACCCAGCTAATAAGCCAGAAAAACGCTACAATCCAGAAATGACTTTTGCAGGAATTGCACAAATGAATGACATAAATACAGTGAGCATTAAAACACTCGTTACGTTTATCGGTGTTTTTAATACCCATAGTTTTTCAGAGGTGGCTAGGCGGGAGGGGGTGTCTGCGTCAAATATTTCACGCACTATTCAACAATTAGAAGATGCACTAGGGCAGCAGCTTTTTTATCGAAATACCCGTGCTGTTGTGCCAACAGAAGCGGGTCGGTTGTTTTTAGATTATGCACAAACAATCACCGAGCAAATGAATGACGCGAGAAAAGAGCTGCAAGACAGAACGCTCGAACCAACCGGGTTAATTAGAATTAATGCGCCTGTATTTTTTGGCCAAAGGCACATTGCTCCTTGGTTGCCTGAGTTAAGTATTCGCTACCCAAACTTACAAATAGAGTTAACACTTACTGATGACTTTATTGACCCGCATCGAGATGCCACCGATGTTATATTTCGTATCGGTGCGTTAACCGACTCTTCGTTACATGCGCGCGTATTTGGTACTCAAGTGTATCATTTAGCAGCCTCACCAGCGTATTTGAAAAACAACCCTAAAATTACTAACCCATCTGCACTTAAAAATCATCAATGCTTAATTTACAAAGGTTCTTCAGGCGCGAATCGTTGGCTGTTTAAAGCTAAAAATGCATCATGGGCTCATTACTCTGTTGCACCATTACTTGCCTCAAATAACGCTGATACATTATTAACTTGTGCATTAAAAGGCATGGGTTTAGTGCTGTTTCCTGATTGGCTTATTGGTGAGCATTTAAAGGCGGGTACTTTAGTAAAGGTGTTACCTAATTATGATGCAGCAATTAAAACAGAGCCTCAGCAAATAGCGGCTATTTATCCACACACACGCTATGCCCCTTTAAATGTTAGGGCGCTTATTGATTACTTTGCTGATGTTTTCGGTGAACCGCTTTATTGGCAACAATAGCTTAATTGATTTGGTGCTTTAAAAACCAAAAAAGCGTTGCTCTTGAGCAACGCTTTTATTTTTATCTTGTTTAGCCTTTAGCCTTTAGCCTTTAGCCTTTAGCCTTTAGCCTTTAGCCTTTAGCCTTTAGCCTTTATTCAGCTGCTAAATAATCTAATACCACTTGGTGGTGATCTTTGGTTTTGAATTTATCAAACAAGTGTTTAATTTTACCGTCTTGGCCTACTAAGAAAGTGAGGCGGTGAATACCGTCATATTCTTTGCCCATAAACTTTTTATAGCCCCACACCCCAAATGCCTCAGCAATGGCATGATCTTCATCTGAGAGTAGGTCAAAGTTAAGCTCTTTTTTTGTTTCAAAGTTTTTAAGACGCTTAATCGGATCTGGGCTTATGCCAACAACATGGGTGTTAAATTTAGCAAGCTCGGCTTGTTGGTCACGCAGGTTTTCGGCTTGTACTGTACAGCCAGGCGTTGACGCCTTAGGATAAAAGTATACCAGTACTTGTTTTTCTTTTAATAACTCGCTGAGCACGACGGTTTCGTCATTTTGGTTTTGTAAGCTAAAAGCCGGTGCTGTGTCGCCACTTTGTAATGGGGTAATTTTGTTCATGCTAAACTCCTTAGCGAATACGTCGAAAGATGTAATCTACGTTTAAAACGTGCGAAAGGTTTTCAAAACTAATTTTAAATTGGTCAATATCAACGTCAACGGGAATATTAAATTCAAGTTCACAGCGCATTTTTAGCTCAGTTTCTTCTTCGTAGGTGTCTGACTTTAATGAGCAAATATTAATATTATTATCTGCAAAAAAACGCGTTACTTTACTTAATGTGCCAGGGGTGTCTATGCCGGTATATTCTAAGGTATAGCCTGCACAAAATTCGCTTTGATTATGGCTTGAAGTACGCTTCATCATAGTGAGCAGGCCAAGCTCCATACCTTTGGTCGGTAATGTATGCTCTATGCGGCTAATGGCTGACATATCACCGCTTAGTAGCATAATAAAGGTGAATTCGTTGCCTAAAATTGCAATACGGCTATCTATAATATTACAGTGGCAATCGCTTACGAGTTGCGTAAGTTCACTGACGATGCCCGATCTATCCTCGCCAATTGCGGTTAAAACAATTTGATGATTTGAAAATGCAGTCATGGGTTTTAAAGTACCTAAGTTACTTGGATGAAAACAACCGACTTGGCAACAAAAAAATAAACACGTAGCGTTGCACGGCGGCAAAGTTTAACACAAAACCCGCGTTAAACTATAGCGGCGGTTAATTTTAGGCGGTTAATAGTGCAGTGTTTCTTGTTTTTACAAGCTTGTGAAAGTACCATAGCAAAAATGTGTCTATTTGTAGCCTAGTCCGTTTGTTATCTCATAGGCTGAATGCAGTTAGGCAAGCAAATTATAAATGTAAAGTTAATATTGATTTTACACTGAACCAAATCGGTATTACCCACTCATATATTTGTTAAAACAATTAAGGGTATGCTAAGGAGAATTATCTGTGCAGTATTGGATCCCAAAAGCACTAGCAGTAAGTGTATTGGTAAGTTTGTCAGGGTGTAGTGTATTTACAAGTGATGCTCATAATGAGCGTAATTACCGCGCCCATGAGCCGGTTAAAGCGCCTGCATCGTTATCTCAACCCGCTCAAGATCCTGTTTATAAAATGGATGTTGGTCAATATGATAATAATCCGGAGGCAACAAACTATCGTCCGCCGGCGCAAGTTTTAACCATTGCTAAAGGCAGTTGGGTTGAGGAAGCAGATAAACAAGCGCGTATTTATTTTGATAAAAATGACGGCATTGAAGATTTAGATGTGTTCATTTGGGATTCGATTCAAGCCGTGCTTGCTGATAATAACATTAACGCAACACAGCAAGATAAAACGCAAGGAACACTCGTAACCGATTGGTACGCTATTGTAAAGCCTGAAGAAAGCTGGTTATGGGGCAATGATGAAAGCGTTGATTTAGAGCGTTTTAAATTTACCATTGAAGAAAAAGAACACCAACGCACAGCGTCTTTAACCGCTGAGCTTATTGATTTTAAAGGTGATAAGCCGCTAACTGATTTATTAAAACAACAGCTTGAAGTGCGTGCGCTTAACCAAGTAGTGAGCGAGTTTGATTACCGCTACCGTCAGCTTGAAGTTGATATGCGTAAGCGTCAAGGGATCATCTCGTTAGAACTCGGGTTTGATAACAAAGGCAATGCCGCACTTGTTACTGAGCAAACGTATGACACCGTATTCGATCGCTTTTCTGGATTTTTAGAGCGTTTGTCGTTCACAATTGTTGAAGTAAACCAAGAGACAGGTTTAATTACAGCAGATTATGCGAAAGTAGAAAGCAGTGTGTGGGATTCAATTTGGGGCGATGAACCAACAGAGCTTCCAATTGATGAAGGTCAATACCAAATTTTGGTTAGCAAAATCAAACAAGGTGGCACCAGTCTAACGTGGATGGATGACAAAGGCGAAACGCTTGAACCAGGTACAATGAATGGGTTACAACAAGCATTAGAAGCGGCGTTAATCAAGCGCGGTATTAAAATTTAATAAATATAAATACTTCCCACAAAAAGAGCACTTAGCTCTTTTTGTGGTTTTTACAGGTTGAAAATATGTCTCAGTTAGATTCATCACGCCCAGCACCGGTCCAAAAAAGTTATGATTTGAAAGTATGGTTGGTTTTTTTAATTCCTTCTTTAATCGGTGTTTTTTTGTTCATGACGCCAGTACCGTCTGGCGAAATAATGACGATTCCTATTGCGGTAATGGCAAAAGCAATTCAAGCTTTATTTAGTGAGATAGCGCTTGGGTTAATAGCGACAATTATTTGTATTACTGGCGTTATGTCGTTGATATTTAGTGTGTTTAAACCGAAAAGCTTAACCAAATTTCGCTTATTAAATCATTTGTTTAATGTGAGTTGGATTTGGTTAGTAACACGGTTATTTGGTATGGCGTTTGTGCTTTTAACTTATTTTCAAGTTGGGCCGCATGCTATTACCTCAGAAAATACCGGTTTATTAGTATTAAAAGATTTACTACCGGTGTTGTTTTCGGTGTTTATTTTAGCGGGCTTGTTACTGCCGTTATTACTTAATTTTGGTTTACTTGAGCTGGTGGGTACCTTACTTACTAAAGTAATGCGTCCATTGTTTGGCGTACCAGGGCGCAGTGCAGTTAACTGTGTTGCTTCGTGGTTAGGTGATGGCAGCGTCGGTATTTTAATGACTGCACGCCAGTATGAAGATAAATACTACACTCAACGTGAAGCTGCGATTATTGGTACCACTTTCTCTGCTGTATCAATTACCTTTTGTTTGGTTGTTATTGGCCAAGTAAAGCTTGAATATTTATTTGCACCTTTTTACCTAACCGTGTGTTTAGCGGGTGTAGTGGCTGCGATAATTGTTCCGCGTTTACCGCCACTGCGTTTTAAAAAGGACGTGCTTATTGACGGTGAAGAGCCCGATGGAAACGCTGAATTGGTTCCTGAAGGCAAAACATTATTTAAGCATTCACTTGATGTTGCATTAACTAAAGCAGAAAAAGCACCAGGCTTAAAAGGCACAATTGAAGAGGGCTTACACAACGCATTTGATATGGTGTTTGCAGTATTACCTGTGGTAAT
This sequence comes from Pseudoalteromonas sp. G5_S1_54_S4, assembly GCF_054968565.1. Lineage (NCBI taxonomy): Bacteria > Pseudomonadati > Pseudomonadota > Gammaproteobacteria > Alteromonadales > Pseudoalteromonadaceae > Pseudoalteromonas > Pseudoalteromonas sp. G5_S1_54_S4. Next base: position 28,995 of record NZ_JBQKUL010000036.1, read on the forward strand.
GGCTGTGGGTACATTTGCGTTAATTATTGCTGAGTACACGCCGATATTTCAATATTTAGGTATGCCGTTTATTCCATTTTTAGAATTACTACAAATACCTGAAGCTGAAATGGCGGCGCAAACGATTATGGTGGGATTTGCAGATATGTTTATTCCGTCTATTTTAGCCGCAGGCTCAATTGAAAGCGATGTAACACGCTTTATTATTGCTGCCATGAGTGTAACGCAACTTATTTATATGTCTGAAGTGGGCGCACTTTTATTAGGTAGTAAAATACCGGTTAATATTTTTGAGTTATTTGTTATATTTATTCTCAGAACTTTAGTAACCTTGCCAGTTATTGCCTTAATGGCACACTGGTTAGTTGGCTAGAACAATCATTTAAACAAAAAAGCCCTGATTATTCAGGGCTTTTTTGTTTCTTTGCTTTGCGCAGATGAGCGTGGTGCTGAAGGTTTAAACTCGCTTTTTGCACTTAAACGCAGCAGTACTAAATTGCCGATAACAATAGCCAGTACAATCACGATAACGAGTACGATTTGCCAAATTTGCATTGCGATGCTCTTATTTTTTATTAAGCGGTAATTATGACCACTTTAAATAAAAGCCGCAATCCTCTCTAGGACTGTAAATAAGCAATTAAAACCGTTGTGCCACCGATAACGTTAAAAAGTTAATGCCTGGGTTTGGCGATTTAAATCCGGCGTTTGAATAGTGAATAATTCGCAGCGCTACATTAGTTTCACCAAAATCTGCCACTAGGCCTATCCTATCTTCAAACTGATAGTGAGTACTTAGGTTTTTACCAGCAAAATAGCGCTCATCAAGTAATGAAAAACCAATGCCAGCCTCTACATAAAAGGGGGTGTTGTATACACTAAATGCTGGAAATTGCACCACCGGTGACACAGCCAAGACCACGTTGGATTGTGATTGTTGATCATGGCGGTATTGCCACACGTTAACGCTGCTTTCTAAATAAAAACGAGCATCGCCGACAAAGTTTTGCATTCCTTGAGGGTGATATTGATACGCAAGCTTTGTCCCTGTTACATTGCCTTCTCCTTTTAAAAAATCGACGGCATAACCATGGTTAGAGGATGCATAAGCGGCTTTGGTAGCCAATATAAACAGGGTAAAAACAAGAACAAAAAGTCTGTTGTATGAGGTTTTCATAACGGCCAACTAGGGTTTAAGTCAAAATATTAAAGGGATAATAAGGGCGGTGAATTGGTGTTTTCAATGAGGACAAAAAGCCGCTTGTATATGGCTTGTTAACCGATTTATTTAACCAATTGAATTTATTTAATTAATTCAATTGGTGCCAATTAGGCATTAATAAGTTGCTTATTTATGCCTTTTTTATTGCCTGTTATTTGCGTAAATTACGCTTAAATTAATTATTTAAACTATGCATTTTTTATGAAACTTATAAAGCTTTTAGTGGTTATTGCTGTTTTTTTCAGTAGCACTTTGTATGCACAAACGCAGCCATCACCTAAGCAGTTATTGCAAACTGTAGCAGAATCATTATTTAACGATATTGGACAGGTAAATGCGAAAGGCGATGCCAGCAAAGAAGCCATGTCGTTAATTGTTCAGCAGCGTTTAATGCCACATATTGATGTTAAGTTTGTGTCGTTTAAATTATTAGGTAAGCATATTAAAGGTATTAACCGCGAACAAGGTGTTGCGTTTATTAATGCTGTAGAGCATTACTTAACAGGAACATATGCCGGTGCGCTTATGAAGTACACAGGGCAGGATGTAATATTTGAGCAAGACGCTGCTGCAAGCGACTCTAAATTTGCTACGGTAAAAACGCAAATTATTGAACCGAATAAGCCAACCATTGATTTGCACTTTAAATTGCGTTTAGGTAACAACAACCAGTGGAAAGTATACGATATTGTTGCAGAGGGAATTTCGTTACTCAGTGCTAAGCAAAAAGAGATCATTCAACGTATTTCTGATGTGGGATTAGACCAAGTCACAGCAGAACTTCAGCAAAGTTAGTACTTTTGCAATTAACAGCTCCAACCTAAAAGCAGCTAATGACGTATGTCGTTAGCTGCTTTTGTATTTTGGCCTATATTGCATGAGTTTACGCTAGCTTGGCTACCTAGCTGTGGTAGAATATTGGCTTCTTTGATTAAGCGTGGTGTCAGCTAAATACTGTTATAACTGACTACTCACCCGAGCTACACTGGAGTTGTGTTGTTTTAATGGAAAATGTACTAATTTGGCCAAAGGAATACCCGTTACTGGTCAAAGGGCTGGTTGAACAAAACGGTGCCTTCATTTTAGATGCTTTAGAAGCTTGGCCCGCCTGTCGCTCTACTGAAGAAGATAATGGTGTATGCACTACTGTTTTACCCCCAATTTATTATTTAACCTGGTTAACCCCCTTAGAGCCATTTGAAGAGTGTTATTTTCAGCATATTTCTGAATATGATGAAAACGCACAAGAGTATATTGCTGCACTGAAAGAGCATTATTTTGCCAATGATTACAGCATAGAAAATATTGTGCTAATGCTGTGTCAGCGACTTGAAAAGTATGCAAGTGTGTCGGCACAAAATAACATTGAAACGCCACTTTCTTTAATTAGCTTATTTTTTAGTAAACGCTTTTTTACTCTGATAGAGCATGCGCTAGAGCAAGGTGCAAAGCTCTCAGCTGAAGATACCTTATCTATTTGGAAAGAGGTCGATTTTAGAGAGCGTTTAAGTGCGCATATTCCCCAGTCGATTGCTGATATTGACCACTTAGCAGAGCTGACCAGTGAAAAAGTGGCTGCTGGCAAAGATTACTTTACTTTGTTAACTCAGGTGTCTCCTGATGTTGACTCTATTGTGCTTTTAGAAAATGCCTTACTTGCGCATTTAAACAAGAAAAAAGCTAAGCAAACCATGGCAATGCGCTTTATTGAGCAAGGCGCCACGGGCACCTTAACCGATGAAGATAATAAAACAGCATTTATGTGGGCGGCAGAAAAAGGCTACGTAAATGTAGTAGAAACACTCCTGCAGTACCAAGATAAAAAAGCGGTAGACGGCCAAGGTAATACGGCGCTGCATTACGCGGTGATAAGTAAAAACGAATCGTTAATGATTTTACTGCTCAAAGCAGGATATGACTTTAGAGCGCGAAATAACGAGGGGTTAAGTTGTTACCGATTAGCGGTTAGTATAAAAGCCAGCAACTTAGTTAAGTGCCTTGAGCGCGACTTTGGTATTAAAGAGTTATCGCCAGAAGGGCAGCTAGAGCGAATTAAAAAGGTGCATGTGTTACATGCGGTTGTGGCTTTATTATTACCGCTACAGTTATTTTTCTTTTTTGATGAAAACATAACTATAAAAAGTGAGCTTACTCTTTTTATGACCATGACGGCGGTGGTGTGTTTTTTCTTTGCAACGAACTTAAAGCGTTGCTCATTGTATCCGCATGTAAAACACCCATGGGGGTTGTTTTTAGTAAGAATGATGTCGGTTTTTAGTCTTGTAGCTCAATTAGGTTTAGCCTGTATTGTGGGGCTGGCAGCTTTAAGCGAGTTAGTTTAAAACTTAATGTTTTGCTACAAAAAAACGCGCTAATTAGCGCGTTTTTGCATTGTTGGGTATTTATTGCGAATTGTTTTTATCATGCTCGTGTGCGGCTTTTTCTTCAGCGAGCTCATCTTTAAGCTTACGAATTTTAAGCCCAAGTTCTTGCCCTCTGTGGCGCGCATAATAAGTACAGCCAATAAACATAGATGAGGCAAATAATAACTCTAGTAATACCCATATAAGCTCATCTTGTGCGACCCACAGTAATGTAAAGCCATGAATAAAATAAAACATAACAATAAAATTAGCCCACGCATAGGTGTAGGCTTTATCTTGTAATATGCCTTTTAAAGGCAGTAATAGTGGCAATACATACACTAAGAAAAGAAAGGTGTTACTGTGGCCGTCTCTTGGGGCTAATATAAACATCCATAACGGCATTAAAATAAGCAGGCCAATATAACCAAATAAGGCTAGGCGCTGAAATTTAATGGTAACCGGTTTTTTAGCAGGCTCGCTTGCTTGAATCATTTAAGTTTACTCGCAACTTGAGTCAGGCGCTTTCCGACGCTTTGACATATTTTAATTTCATCTTTACTCAGGGTTGAGCTGTTATTGCTACCTGCAACGTGCGAGGCACCATAAGGTGTTCCTCCTGTTTCGGTGCCGAGCAATTCAGGTACATCGTAGGGCACGCCCATCAACATCATCCCATGATGTAACAAGGGCAATGACAAATTGAGTAGGGTTGCTTCATTGCCCCCATGCATACTGCTTGATGATGAAAACACACAGGCAGGTTTATCGATAAGTTGGCCTTTGAGCCAAAGATCGCTGGTGGTTTCCCAAAACGTTTTTGCTTGTGAGGCCATCATGCCAAAGCGGGTCGGCGTACCAAACGCAAGCCCGTCGCAGGCAACTAAATCATCTTTACTGATCACAATGTCGTGCGTGCTTTTGGCCACAAAAGTTCTCAGTAATGCGGTTGCGCCTTGTTGCTCTATTGACTCTGCAATCTCATGCGCCATAGCTTCAACTGAGCCATGGCTTGAGTGGTACAGCACCACGATAGTTGTGCTCATTATAAAACGCTTAATACGTTTTCAGGCGGGCGACCTAGGGCGGCTTTATTGTTATTTACTACAATAGGGCGCTCAATTAGTTTTGGATGATTGACCATGGCATCAATAAGCACTGACTCGCTGTTTTCATCTTTTAAATTAAGCGCTTTGTACTGCTCTTCTTTGATGCGCATCAAATCTCGTGCCGAATTAAACCCAAGTTGAGAAACTAAGGTACTAATTTGCTCATGAGAAAGCGGTGTTTTTAAGTATTCAACAACACTCGGTTCAATGTTTTTACTTTGTAATAGGTTAAGGGTTTCGCGTGATTTTGAACAACGCGGGTTGTGATAAATAGTAACTGACATAAAAATACATCCAAAGTATAAATTGTGGCTATTTTAGGTGAACTCACCCCAGACTTAAAGCCTCGCAAGCTCTTTTTGCAATAACCGATACTGTGTGAGTAACGCTTTTAAGCGCTGTTGCTTAACATTTTCACTTGGCTCTACAAAATTAAGCGCTTTTTGTATTTCGTCTGCTGCTTTTAAATACGCACCATACTGGGATAATACATCGGCATTGGCTTCATGGTAGGCTGCCAATTTTTCTTGTTTTTTGTAGGCGTCAGTTAAAAGCTGTTTGCCTAAACTGTGATCGGGTTTTTCCAGTAAAAACGACTTTAATATATTTTCAGCTAACTCATATTGCTCAGCTTCTAATGCCGCGTTTGCGTAATTTAAGGTGATCACTTGGTTATTTGGCCGATAATTATTTAACTCGCTTAAGTAACTAACAGCTTCTGCTGCTTTTTTTTGTGCAATGAGTAAATCTGTTTTGGTATCAATATAAAATAAGTTTTTAGGATCGTCTGCCAGTAACTCATCAAGAATAGGTTGTGCTTCATCCGTCTTTTTTTGATCAAGCAAACTAATAGCTAAGCCGTACTGTAGTGCTACGTTGTTATAAGTGTTTTCGCGCATTAACTTTCTAAATAACGCTTCTGCGTTTTCGGGTTTGTTATCGTAACGCGCCAGTACTCGGCTTTTTGCTAAGTTAAAGTTAAGGCTCGAGCTTACCTGGCGTTTAGGGTATTGCTCGGCGCGAAGGCGAACATCTGACACACGACTTTCAGGAAGAGGGTGAGTGAGTAAAAACGCCGGTGGTTTATATTTATAACGAATTTGTGCGGCAAGTTTAGTTAAAAATTCACTTGATGCTCTGGCATCAAACCCTGCGTTGTTGAGGGTTTGCATGCCCATTCTGTCTGCTTCTTGCTCGGCAGAACGGCTATGTGTCAGCTGACTGAAAGCTGATTGTGTTTGGCTGGCTGAAATAATAGCCATACCGGCATCAGGTGCTACAACCGCGGCTAAAATACCAGCAATCATGCCTGCAATGGTAAGCCCGCTATTATCTTGTTGCTGCTGAATGCGCCTTGCTAAGTGGCGCTGGGTGACGTGTGCAATTTCATGGCCAAGAACCGATGCAAATTGACTCTCGTTATCGGCTTGGGCTATTAATCCGGTGTGTACACCAACATGGCCGCCATAAAATGCAAATGCATTGATTTCGGGATTATTTAACCAAAAGAATGAAAACCCAAAACGCACATCATTGGCGTTAGCAACTAACTTTCTACCTAAGGTTGTTAGGTATTCATCAAGCACCGGATCGTTAATCAAAGGCGATGAGCCTCTGATCTGCATCATCATCACTTCACCAATCGCTTTTTCTTTTTCAATTGGCAATGCTTGTAAGGCTGAAGTGCCTAAGTCGGGCAGTTGAAGATTGGTTTGTGCCTTTAACGGCTCACTTATCAGTAGGCTAAATGTAAGCGCTGCACTGCATAAAGTGATAAAGGCTGATTTTAGCTGCATTATATTCCTTGTTTATTTTTTATCAGGGGCACTAGCACTTGAAAGATCATCTGTGTATAAACGGCTGTCCTTTTCACATAGTTGATAAAACGCCTTTATTGTGACCCCATCAACCTTAACAATGTTCAATTGAGTTTGTAAAAAAGCAATAATTTTATGAACCACTTTGTGAGAATGTAATATAAGCGCTTTATCTGCCTCATCGCCTTGGTCTAAGTAAAAGCCAATGAATTTATGTAACTGATTAATGCGAATAACGGTTTTCATCGTCAATGGATCCCATAACCTAAACTCCATTGATTCATCATGTCGTGCGTACCTATCGATGGCGGTATCATTAGAAAAAGGGAAGGCTTGTAATTCAAAACCACGCTCGGTAAACACTTGATGCAGTGAAATTCGTGGTTTGTTATTGCTTTCTTTTTCATAAAGCTCGTTGGGGTCTATTCCCAGCGCTTCTAAATTCCAATTGCGTTTGTCGATAATACGCTTAATGGCATTATCAAATCCGTGATCTAAAATACTTTCACATTCACTTACCGACGAAGCCACTAAATGATAAAAATGCGGCAGCTCCCCCCAATTAATTTGCTTTTTAAACCAATTAATTTCTTTGAGAGTTGGATTGCTAGGCAATTGCGCTTTATTATGCGAATTAGGCATTAACGTATCCTGATAGCTAACGATGCTATAAGGATAAACCATTGCAGAGGTTGTTTTAAGAAAAAGTTAAATTTAACTGCGGTTAATCTCAATTGGCCCTGTTATAGGACTTATTATTAATGTGAATAGGTAGCGAAACGAGTATGCTAGAGCTAAATTTACGCGCTTATAAATGCCCACAGCAATTTATTCAGTTTAAATTAGGGCTGCGTGATGCAATATCGTTAAAACAAGCAATTACCTTTAATATCTCACAAGAACAAAACACTGATGATATTGAACGATATTTGCAAAAAAAAGCGTATTATTACAAGTTAAATAAACAACAGGGGTTGTTATTAGTGGAGCCGTTACGTGTTTGAATATGTAAAAGCATGGTATGAAAAAAAGTTTTCTGATCCTGATTCAGTCACTTTACTTTTTTTATTGTTGGCACTGGTTGCCATGTTGTATTTTTTTGGCCCATTAATTGTGCCTGTGTTAGTGGCACTGATCATAGCTTATTTATTAGATTGGCCTGTGGTTCACTTAGAACGGTTTGGCCTTAAGCGTTTTACTGCCACCAGCATAGTAATGCTGATATTTATTGGCATTATGCTCACTTTAATATTGGTTATAGGCCCTGTGCTTTGGCAGCAAAGCAGTAACCTAGTCCAAGAAACACCGCATATGGTCGAACAAGGTAAATCGTTTTTACTCGATCTGCCTGATAAATACCCCAGCCTTATTAGCGCAGAGCAAGTACAATCGATTGTAGTAACCGTTGAAACCAAAGTTCTCGACTTTGGCCAAGTGGTATTGTCTGCGTCGCTTAATTCATTAAAAGACGCTGTAGCATGGTTAATTTACCTTATTTTGGTACCGCTACTGGTGTTTTTTATGCTCAAAGATAAAGTAGAGCTCAGTGCCAGCATTGCTAAAATGATCCCACGCCAACGCCGCTTAATTTTACAAGTGTGGCATGAAATGAATCAGCAAATAATGAATTATATTCGTGGCAAAGTATTTGAAATTTTAATTGTTGGTTCTGTGTCGTTTATTGCTTTTACCATACTGGACTTACGGTACGCCGCGCTTTTAGGCGTTCTCGTAGGCTTTTCGGTGCTTATTCCGTTTGTGGGCGCAGCGTTAGTAACTATACCAGTGGCCGCAGTAGCGCTGTTTCAGTTTGGTTTAGAAACTCAATTTTGGACCGTTTTAATTATATACGGCATTATTCAAGCGCTCGATGGCAACGTATTGGTGCCTTTATTGTTCTCTGAAGCGGTTGATTTAAATCCGGTATTTATTATTGTTGCGGTGCTATTTTTTGGTGGGCTATGGGGTTTTTGGGGAGTGTTTTTTGCCATTCCATTAGCATCATTAGTCAAAGCACTTATTAATGCTTGGTCATCCAAACACGAAGAACTCGCGCAAGAGCTCGGTCACTAAAAGGTATAGTAAACGCACTTTAATTACGAAAGATTATTATTCATTCCTGTCAAAACTATGTACTATTGGGAATAAGATATATTTTTTAGTAATAAGGTGCGTTTTTAATGTCAGAGTTTTTATTGCCAGATGAACCCAAAGCTCAAGTTTATCTCGATGCAAATGCGACCACACCTGTATTGCCCTGTATTGCAGAGGTGGTGTGCCATGCTATGCAAATTTGTTTTGGTAATCCCTCAAGTCCTCATATAACCGGCATTCAAGCCAAACACTTATTAGAACAAACTAGGCAAAAAGCCCGTACCGTCATTGGCGCGCAGCAAGGTGATATTTTATTCACCTCCGGTGCCACTGAGGGGATTCAAACCGCCATCGTATCGACGCTTATTAATGCAAAACACCATACAAAGCCAAACCCCGTTTTATTGTATGGGGCAACTGAGCATAAAGCGGTGCCTAATACGCTAAAGCATTGGAATACAGTGCTTGAGATTAACGCTGATATTATTGCTATTCCGGTTAATCGTGATGGTATTTTAGATTTAGACTTTATTGCTCAGCATATTGATGACGCTTTGATGATTTGCACGATGGCCGTTAATAATGAAACCGGTGTTTACCAAGATCTAAGCGCCATAGAAAAGGTGATTCGTAGTCGTAATAGCCAAGTCACTTGGATGGTTGATTGTGTACAAGCGCTTGGCAAACAACAGCTAAACCTAAGTGAAACAACGATTGATTATGCGCCTTTTTCAGGGCATAAACTTTATGCACCTAAAGGCATAGGTTTATTGTATATTCGTCAAGGCAGCCCATACACGCCTTTTATAGCCGGTGGCGGCCAAGAAAGTGGCATGCGCTCTGGTACAGAAAACCTGCCTGGTATAGCTGGGCTCAATAAGCTGTTTAGTTTGCTGCTAGATAAACAAGACGAGACTTTTAAATCAATAGATGTACTTAACTTGTATCGAGATAAACTGCATAGCGCCTTAGTTGATACTTTTGGAAGTATTACCTTTAATCATGACTTTGCCTGCTCTGTGCCCACAACGCTTAATTTTGCAGTTAACGATTTAACCAGTAAAGAAGTTATTGATTTGTTTGACGCTGCAGGTATTAGGGTCAGCGGTGGCTCTGCATGCAGCACGGGAGCTACGCAGAGCTTTGTGCTTGATGCGATGGGAGCCTCACAGTGGCAAAGTGAAAACGCTATTCGTTTGTCATTTGGCCCTGCTGCTACGATGGCGCAAATAGATGATGCATGTGAACAAATTAGAGCGCTTAAAACGGTATTACAAGCTAACTGTTTAGTGATTTCTGATAGCAGTTTTCCTTTGCAAGAAGTATGTGCTTTAGGGCTTACCCAATTTAGACACCAAGGTGCATGTAGTTGGTTGTATGTAACAGATGATCAACATGCATTTATTATCGATCCGATTATTGAACTGATCCCTCGCTTTGAAAAAATAGTAACTACGCAAAATTTAACTATTACCGCTATTTTAAATACGCATGAGCATCAAGAACGTCACTGCGCACTTGATTTAATGCGCAGCGCACTTAAAGAATACTTAGTCGCTGGAGAGGTTGATAAATTAGGCTGGCCAACGAATAGCGACACATTGCAATTAACCACTCACGTACTCGAAAAGCTAGCCACACCAGGGCATAGCCAAGATAGCGTGAGTTATTTATTAAAAGCGAATAATGGAGATGTTCAGTATTGCTTTTGCGGTGATTTAATTTTACCTGCAGGGCTTGGAAATACCGCGCTTGATGGCGGGGATGCAATGAAAATGGCGCATTCCTTGACGATGTTAGCAGCAGAGCTTAATCCGCAAAGTGTGGTGTGTTCAGGGCATGATTACCAACAGTGCTTTGCAATGAACTGGGCTGTTCAACAGCAGCAAACGCCATTATTACAAGCCTTACTTAAAGGTGATATTGATGACGCTGAATTTACCGCACAAAAACAGCAAGCAGATTTACAACAACACACACAAGCCAACACGCTCTGTGGTTATGTTAATGCTAAGCCTGCTGTAGAAACTTCGCAATTAAGTTTTAACCAAGCAAAAGAAATACTGGTAGAGGGCAATGCGTATTTAATTGATACCCGAGAACCTTATGAACACGGCGCTAATAATTTAAGCGCATTGCTAAACGTACCCATAGCTAAAACCTTAAATATTCCTTTAAGTCGAATGGCTCATGCACTTACGCAAGGCCAATTGGACAAAAACAACCAGTATATTTTAGTGTGTCGCAGTGGTAACCGTTCAAAAATTGCGGCAGCAAATTTGACTGAGCTTGGTTATAGCAGTGTTTATAACTTATCGGGTGGTTTAGCGTTAACCGGTTAATTGTTTATTTAGAGGAAAGGCCGACATTTGTCGGCCTTTTTTTTGCTCGCTTTAATTTGGATCAGTTAGAAATTAATAAAATCTTCATTAAAGAGAGAGGCTGATCAGTTGTTAAATTCAATTTTTAATTTTATGATACCGGTGTCAAAAGCAAAAAATTGCGCTATTATCTGCATCGAAGCTTATAAAAATAACGCAAATTAGACTTTTTAAGCTATAATATTGGGCTTTGCTTTTTACAAAATTCGGTTATTTTGCGTCGTAAAAAATTAAATAAAGTGCTTTAAATCAATAGATTAATAAATTAGGGGATGTTTACATGGCGAGCCGTTCTGAGTTAGTAAGTTGGCAAGCACTAGAAAATAGTGCACAAAAGATGGCACAAACACATCTGAAAACTTTATTTGCACAAGACGATTCTCGTTTTTCTCAATTTTCTACTCACATTCCTGGTGTATTGTTTGATTATTCAAAACAACGTATTGATGAGAAAGTTTTCGCTCAATTAATCTCATTAGCTAAAGAGTGTGATATTGAAGCGTGGCGTGAAAAAATGTTTGCCGGTGAGAAAATAAATATCACCGAAGACCGTGCCGTATTGCATACCGCACTTAGAAATCGCGCCCATACACCGCTTATTGTTGACGGTGAAAATATTACTGAGGCGGTCGATAGCGAACTTGCTAAAATTAAAACCTTTGTTGAAAAAGTACGCAGCGGGCAGTGGTTAGGTTACACCGGTAAAGCGGTGAAAGATGTAGTGAGTATTGGTGTAGGGGGGTCAAACCTAGGCCCTCAAACGGCAACTGAAGCACTTAAAGCAGTGGTTGATAAACCGTTAAACGTTCATTATGTTTCTAATGCTGATGGCGTACAAATCGCGTCGGTATTGAATAAAGTTGACCCTGAAACAACGTTATTTGTTATTTCGTCAAAAACCTTTACTACCTCAGAAACCATGACCAACTCAAAAACAGCGGTTGATTGGTTTTTAAATAGCGCCAAAGATAAAAGCGCCATAGCAAAGCATTTTGTGGCAGTAAGCACCAAATTAGAAAAAACCGCGGCATTTGGTATTAGTGACGAAAACGTATTTACCATGTGGGATTGGGTTGGGGGTCGTTTTTCACTTTGGAGTGCCATTGGTTTACCTATTGCACTTTATGCCGGCTTTGAAGCATTTGAAGCTATTTTAGAAGGGGCGTTTGAAGTTGACGAGCACTTTAAGTCGGCGCCACTTGAGCAGAATATTCCTTTAATTATGGCGTTGTTGAGTGTATGGAATACCAGCTTTTTAGGATTTGATTCGCAAGCTATTTTACCTTACGACCAAGCATTACATATGTTGCCTGCGTATTTACAACAGGGTGAAATGGAAAGTAACGGTAAGCACGTCACTTTTGATGGGCAAACCGTACCTTACACTACCGTGCCTATTATTTGGGGCATGACGGGAATAAATGGCCAGCATGCGTTTTATCAATGTTTGCACCAAGGCAATGTAATTGTCCCTGCGGACTTTATTGGCTCTGTAAAACCACAGGTTAACGTTGATAAGCATCACAATATTTTATTATCGAACTTTTTTGCACAAACCGAAGCATTAATGAACGGGGTAGATGCGCAGCAGATAACCGCTGATTTAGCAGCCAAAGGCAAAACGCCTGCGCAAATTGAAATGCTACTAAAGCATAAAATTCATCAAGGAAACCGCCCAACAACGTCTATATTATTAGACACAGTTGATGCAAAAGCGGTGGGTCGTTTAATTGCACTGTATGAACATAAGATTTTTTGCCACGGTATTCTTTTACAAATATGTTCATTTGATCAGTGGGGCGTTGAGCTTGGTAAAGGTTTAGCCTCTAAAATTGAAGCTGAATTAACCGACGATAACGTGGTTAATGAGCACGACAGCTCAACACAGGGCTTGATGGCGTACTACAAACAACACCGTACGCAGTAACACATTCACTTATTGCACAATAAGTAACCAAATACCTTTGAACGGGTAGCGCTGGAGTCCTAGGGCCTGTATTTTTGTGAGAGGAATTACAGTGTCCCTAGACCCATTTTTTATGGCGCATATAACGAACAACATTAGTAGGCTTTGTGCTAAGGCCTGCATATCCAGATAATAAACCGCTATAACTGATTACCAATACGGTAGTGGCAGGTAGCATAAACGTAGAGAGTAACTATGCTTAATCCTTTTGATATTATAATTTTTGGGGGCGGTGGTGATCTTGCGTTACGCAAATTACTTCCTGCAATGTATCGAGCATATCAAGAAGGTAACTTACCGCAAGGCTCACGTATTTTGCCTACCGTGCGCGAACAAAGTAAATGTGATGAATACATTGATACCGCACACAAAGCATTACAAGAATTTTTAAGCGAAGGCGAGTATAACGCTAAGGATTGGAAATCGTTCTCAGCGTTTTTAGTGCCTGTAGTGAGTAATGTTACCGAAGCGGATGATAACTGGGATGTACTGAAAAAGATTCTTGATGAAGACGACAGCGATAAATCTCGTGTGTTTTACTTATCTCTTCCGCCAGCTGTGTATGGCACTTGTTGTGAAATTCTATCTACTAAAAAATTAATAACAGCCAATTCACGTGTTGTTGTAGAAAAACCAATTGGCTATTGTGGCGAGTCTGCAGAAGTTATTAATGCGAAAATTGCACAGTACTTCGACGAAGATCAAATCTTCCGTATTGATCACTATCTAGGTAAAGAAACCGTTCAAAACTTAATGGCATTGCGTTTTTCAAATTCATTATTTGAAAACATGTGGGATGCTAAATCGATTGATAACATCCAAATTAGCTTATCAGAAACGGTAGGGCTTGAGAGCCGCGCTGGTTTTTATGATAAAGCCGGTGCTTTGCGTGACATGGTGCAAAACCACTTGTTACAGCTACTTTGCTTAGTCGCAATGGAGTCACCGCATAAACTTAAAGCCAATAGTATTCGCAATGAAAAGTTAAAAGTATTAGAAGCATTACGCCCATTAGAGGGCAGCGATGTTGATGACAATATTATTCGTGGGCAATACGTACCGGGTGATTTAAACGGTAAAATAGTCCCAGGTTACTTAGAAGAGCTAAACGAAGGGGCAAGTAAAACTGAAACCTTCGTGGCTATTCGTGCGCACATTGATAATTGGCGTTGGGCGGGTGTGCCTTTTTACCTGCGTACCGGTAAACGTATGGCAAAGCGCTGCGCTGAAATTGTGGTTGAATATAAAAAAGTATCTCATAACGTGTATGAGGACAGCGTAGGTAATATCGAGCCAAACCGTTTGGTGATCCGTTTACAACCACAAGAAAGCATTCAATTAACGCTGATGTCGAAGCGTTTAGATAATTTAGACATGCAACTTGAACCTGTAACGATGAACATTGAGCTGTCGCAAGCATATAGTAATGGCTTTCACTCAGATGCTTACAAACGTTTAATGCTTGATGCTGCAGCGAATAATCCATCATTATTTATTCATCGTGATGAAGTACGCCAAGCATGGAAGTGGATTGATCCAATAATTGAACGTTGGCAAGAAAAAGGTAAACCAGCACTGTATAGAGCCGGTAGTTGGGGCCCTGAAGATGCAGATGAATTATTAGCAGAGAATAATCATGTTTGGTTTAATACTGGCGATAAGGCATAAGTGATGGCAACAATAGTAGAAAAGTTTTTTGACGATAAAGCTGCGCTGACTGATGAATTATCTCAGTCGTTAGAGCATGCTTTACGTGATGGTATTGAACGTGATGGCCGTGCAGTATTAATGGTTTCAGGCGGTTCATCGCCAGAGCCGGCTTATAAACATTTATCGACCCTTGATTTAAATTGGGCAAACATTGATGTTGCTATGGTTGATGAGCGCTGGGTTGAGGCAAGTCATGAAAAGAGTAATGAAGCATTCATCAAGCGTACTTTGTTACAAAACCATGGTGCAGCGGCTAATTTTATTAGCATGAAAAATACAGCAGCCACTGCAGAGCAAGGGGTAGATGCCTGTGAAGCGCAGTTTCAAGCATTAAAACGTCCTTTTGATGTGACTATTTTAGGCATGGGCCCAGATGGCCACACCGCGTCATTATTCCCACATGCACAAGGCCTGAAAAACGGCCTAGATTCAAGCCAACTTGTGTGCGCTATCAACGCGATACAAAGTGACGTAACAGGCAGTATTACTGAGCGCATGAGCTTAACGTTAAATGCGATTGCACAATCTAAAGTGGTTAAATTGTTAATTAGTGGCGATGAAAAGCTGGCTGTTTATAAACAAGCTTTAGCGGGGGGCGATGTGAATGACATGCCGTTACGTGCGGTATTAAATCACCCTGAGATCAACATTGAAGTGTATTGGGCGCCCTAATTTTAATATAAATTAGATGTGCGCTAAACCTCTTTGTATTGATGGTTTAATGAAAGGTCAGTCGCTTTTGCTACTGACCTTTTTTATTGCTGATCTGTTTTACTCTTTGCTGAATTACAAAAAGCAGCGCAGAGATAAAGATGAAATGCTGAGTATTGCCTCCACAATTAGCAGTATAAAATAGGCTTTTACACCGGTTGTAAATACTGAATAAATTTTACTTATAGCCAAAAAATCAAATGGTTAAATTTATTAAACACTAACTCACAAGCATGTTTTACGGTTTGAAAATTCCTACTCACCACGTCGTTTTAAACAAAATCAATTTAAAAATGCTTCAAGTACATGCTGGAAATGTGAACGAATTAAATAAATTTAATTCGGCTTTTTCATGCAATAATTAATTTCTTTAAAATCATTTGCTTAATGTTGAATTGGCTATTTTTCATACAGGAAGGGCGGAAAAATGTAGCAAAATTGTAATTTTGCATGTATGGATTGTTACTTCCATTACAGCGCTATCATGGCGGTAGGCAAAATGATAAACAAAAACCAACAAAATGATTCAAGGGGAATCCTGTGTTAGCTAAAAATTTTAAAAAAAGCTTATTAGCAGTAAATATCGGCTTAGTAATGAGCCGGGTTCACTGGTGCTGCATTCGCAGCCGATGAAACTAAAGTTCAAGAAGATGTTGAAGTAATCCAAGTTACGGGTATTCGCGCTTCAAATAAAGAAAACTTAAACGGCAAGCGTTTTTCAAATGCCGTTGTTGATGTTGTAACAGCTGAAGACGTTGGTAAGTTTCCTGATGGCGATGTAGGTGAATTTCTTGGTCGTATTTCTGGTGTCAGTGTATCTCGTCAATTTGGACAGGATCAGCAAGTATCTATCCGTGGTGCATCAGCTCAATTAACACGCACATTACTTGACGGTCATACTGTTGCCTCAACTAGCTGGTTCGATCAACAAGCGGTCGATCGTAGCTTTAATTATTCATTACTACCTTCTGAATTAGTAGGTGGCTTAGAAGTTTATAAATCATCTCAAGCTAACCTAGTTGAAGGTGGTATCGGCGGTACTGTAATTGTTAAAACTCGTAAACCGCTAGATTTAGATGCAAACACTGTATTTGCCAGTATTAAAGCTGATTACGGTACAGTATCTGAAGAGACAGATCCTGAGCTTTCAGGCTTGTACAGCTGGAAAAATGATAGTGAAACATTTGGTATCTTAGCTGCGGGTTCATTATCAGAAGTAGATTACCAACGTAACGGTATTGAATCGTCAGGTGGTTGGAGTGGCGGTATGGCACCCACAACCTTTCAGCAAGCTCGTGAGCGTACGGCGTATAATGTAGCTATGCAATATCAGCCATCAGATTCGCTAGTTTTAGGTCTAACTTATACAAGTTTAGAGCTAGATGCTAACAATGCTAACTCGCAAATCATTATATTCCCAGGTGATGGTTCATGTGAACAAACGAACGCCTCAGGTAACTGTGTTTCGCGTAATATCAACGGCAATGGCACGGCTTTTTTCCAAACATGGGCGCGTAAAGCAAGCATGAAGTCTGATACTGTTGACTTAGATTGGAAATATGACTCAGAGTTATTCACCTTTAAAGGTCGTGTAGGTAAAACAAGCGCAGACAGTGATGTAACAACGGCAAACTATGGTTTGTTTGCAAATAACAATAGCGACTTAAATGGGTCTATTGATATGACTGGCGACGTGACTAGATTTAATTTAGCTAACCAATCATACGATGCTAGCATTTTACCTGATACCATCAGCCCACAAACTTGGGCGCCTGAATATAACCCTGATTCAGATGAAGAAAGTTACTTAAATTTAGACTTTGAAATTCCTGTTGAACTTGGTGTTATTACCGCAATTAAAACGGGCTTAAGATATGCCGATCACAAAGTTGTACAAGATGGTAATGAATACTACCCAGGTACTGTGACTGCGGGTGGTGGTTTTGTAATACCTGAACCTGATATGGATCTAATGATTGCTGATTTATTAGCAATGAAAGAAGGTTATACAGCACGTCCACAAGCATACGGCACCATAGAAGAAAATTTTGCTTTGTATGCGATGGCTGATTTTGACACCGGTGGTATTCGCGGTAATTTAGGTGTTCGTTACATATCAACTGATATTTCGTCAGATTACTATGATTTAAGTGATGAAGGTGTTTACGACTCGACATTATCTACAGATAAAGCCGATTACAATGAATTCTTACCAAGCTTAAACGTGGTTATGGACTTAGCTGACGACTTAATCTTACGTACTTCAGCAGCACAAGTTATCTCTCGCCCTAATTACGCAGATTTATTTGCAACGCGTAATCTAGCGGGTTATACAGATAACCGTCCTTTAAATGAAGTGTTAAATACGGGTAATGTAGGTTTAAGCCACG
>NZ_JBQKUL010000037.1:0-45545 GCF_054968565.1 Pseudoalteromonas sp. G5_S1_54_S4
TTGTTGATGACGATGCGGTTGATAGAGAACAAATACGCCGTATGATATCACGCTCTAATATACAGGCTAAAATTTCAGAAGCATCTTCTATTGAAAGCTCTATGTCTTACCTTGAGCATAGGGAATTTGATTGCGTCATAGTTGATTACCGATTAGGTATCGGATCGGGGCTTACTCTGCTGGATAATATTAGAAAGTCTGTAAATAACCACTGTGCTGTGATTATGATCACGGGCTTAGGGGATGAAAAAATAGCAGCAGAAGCTATGCGCCTAGGGGCAAGCGATTATTTACTTAAAAACCAATTAAAAAGCGATCAGTTGATACACTCTATATCTAGTTCCATTCAACGCGCAAGCTTAGAAAAAAAACTTCATAACATGGCACATTACGATAGCCTAACAGGCTTAGCAAGCCGCCCAATTTTAATTGATCAACTTCAACAGGCCATTACATCTCAGCAAAAGCTCGCCGTTGCCTATTTAGATTTAGATAACTTTAAACCCATTAATGACAAATATGGTCATGAAACCGGTGATTTCGTGTTGAAAACCATTGCCCAAAGGCTACAAAACACATTACGCAAGGAAGATACACTAGCGCGTATTGGTGGAGATGAGTTTATCCTTTTATTAAGAGGGGCTGCGCACACAATACAAGAATATGAGATTCTGTTACAAGACGTGCTGATTGAGGTAAACGACCCTATAAAATTAGCAGAGTTTTCGTGCTCCGTTCAAATTTCAGTCAGCATCGGCGTTGCACTTCCCAGTGATGATGGCTTAACTTGTGATGACATTTTACGAAGAGCCGATCAAACTATGTACCAAGCAAAAAGATCAGGAACAAACCGGATTCTGTTTTTTGATCCAGAGGAAGAAAGCCTAAGGCATGCAAGACATGATTTGTTATTGGCTGCTGAAAAAGGCATTGCTCGTAAAGAGTTTATTTTACATTATCAACCAAAGGTAAATTTAATGGATCACCAGTTAATTGGCGTTGAAGCCTTAATACGCTGGAATCACCCTACTTTGGGTTTACTTTACCCTGGTCACTTTTCAGAGGCATTAGAGCACCCACACATTGGTATATTAATTGGTGAATGGGTACTTGCTGAGGCCTTAAAACAACATAAAATTTGGACAAGAAATCATCTTTCTATGAGTGTAAACATCTCTCCAGCTCATTTACTTAGTGAGGGCTTTGTTGAAAACCTCAGAGAGTTACTCATCAGCACTAATAATATAAAACCAAAAACCCTCGAATTAGAAATTTTAGAGAGCACTACAATTGGAAACGTTGACCAAGCAGTCGACGTTCTCAATGGCTGTAGAAATTTAGGTGTAAGTATTGCGTTAGACGACTTTGGTACAGGTTACGCCTCTTTGAGTTACTTAAAAAAATTACCTTTAGATACATTAAAAATAGATCAAAGCTTTGTTAAAAAGCTCCTATCAGACCATGAAGACAAGTCCATAGTTACGTGTATCGTGGCGCTAAGTAAAGCATTTGGGTTTAACCTAATAGCAGAGGGGATCGAGTCGCAAGAGCTAGAAAAAGTACTTATAGATATGGGTTGCTATCATGGGCAAGGCTATTATATTGCCAAACCAATGTCTGCAGATAACATGAACTTATGGATAAAAAATATGACATCAACTAAACACTGACCATAAATAATATCCCTCTATTTGGATTGCCAATGATATACATAAATTGGCGTTTGGTAAAAATCTTTAAGCTTGATAACGTTAGTTGGTTTAAATGAAGGTAAAGCGAAAGTGTTACTCACAATAGTGATTTTATTTTTAATTTTGTCATGCTTTAACTTATCTTCAAGCGCTACCATACCACCAGGAAACAAGTAACATACCAAAGTAGACGCAGAACTAAGATCGGCATTTTTGAAGTCTTTACGATAGAGGGTAAGATTACCTAAACCCAAACTATATTTAAAAAGCACTGAAACCATCCAAGGAAACCACGATAACTCATAGCCAATAACCTGTTTATTAGGCTGATTTTTGGCAACCGCTATAACGAGTGTCCCCCAACCTGAACCCAAATCAATTAATGCGCCTTTTTCATCCATGCTTATTGCATTAAGCATAGTTTGGCGCGCTTTGCTTGAGCTCATCATCGGTGAAATTCCCGTTTTTAGCGTGCTCCAAACAATAGATAAAGCGATTAGAAGAACTAAAAAGAAAAGTCCGATAGCAATAAAGTCCATACTAACTAACACCTGATAACGGTTGAATCATCATAATCTCACCTTATCGATTATTTGTTTCTATATAGTAAAACCATTACAAAGAGCACCGTTAGTATAAATTGAGGGCGTTCAGAATTCTGTGTCAGCCTAAGTTGCTAAATATCTAGCACACCATCTAACCTACCTTCGAAGTGGATGGCCAATTGCGACAATGTCAGATTCCAATTATGGATTGGCATTGTCCATTTCTTCGAGGCATTCAATATGCCTGCATACAATAATTTCATCAAGCTGTTTTCATTAGGGAATGCTCCCTTAGTCTTGGTGAGTCGTCTAAACTGGCGATGTACAGCTTCAATTGCATTTGTGGTATAAATAGCTTTACGCACGTAATCTGGATACTTGAAGTAAACCGACAGATTGCCCCATTTACGACGCCAAGACTCGATAACGATAGGGTATAACTTGCCCCATTTGGCATCTAACTCGGTAAGAGCGGCTTCTGCTGCATCTTTAGTGGCAGCCTTATAAACGGGTTTCAAGTCAGTCATAAACTCTTTTTGGTGCTTTGAAGCAACATACTTCATCAAATTCGTAATTCGATGAAGCAACATACTTCATCGAATTACGAATTTGATGAATAACGCACTCCTGTACTTCGGCGTCAGGATAGATTGTTGCTATTGCTTCAGGGAAACCTTTTAGTCCATCAACACAGGCAATTAAAATATCGGATACACCACGATTATGTAAATCTGTTAATACTGATAACCAATAGTTAGCCCCTTCACTTTCAGAGACATATAAACCAAGTAACTCTTTGCGGCCCTCGATATTGACACCTAGTACGGTATAAATAGCCTTACTCACGTAGCGCCCATTTTCTTTAATCTTATAATGAATGGCATCAAGCCAGATAAACGGGTAAAGCGTGTCTAAGCTGCGCGCTTGCCATGCTTTAAGCTCTGGTATCAGTTGGTCTGTTACGGCAGTGATGGTGGCCTCTGATACTTCAACGCCATACATATCCTGTATGTGGCCTCGAATATCTCGGTAGCTCATACCTAAAGCAAACATAGATAGAATTTTCTCATCAATTTCAGGCGTTAACTTGGTTTGGTTCTTTTTAACAAGCTGAGGTTCAAACGAACCTGAACGGTCTCTGGGCGTTTCAAGTTCGAATTGACCTATGGATGACTTAACTGTTTTTTTGGTTGAACCATTTTTACGGTTAACTTCGGTCTCAGATTCTAAATGCTGCTCTAATTCAGCTTTAAGAGCCGCTTCGGTGAGTTGTTTGATTAATGGTGTTAGAACACCGTCTTCGCCAGTAAGACCTTTACCAGCTTGAAGTTCAGCTAATGCTTTGCTGAAGTCGAAAGATTGAGTCATGTGTCACTCCTGTTTTCTTAATAATACTGAAATGACACAGATTTCTAAACACTACCTATAAATTATTTTATATTTAACAACTGTTTAAAATAAACCACAAAAAAAGCGCCATTTGGCGCTTTTTAGATTAGTAGCAAGGAATTAATGCTTACGCCCTACGCCGTTGCGCACCATATCTTGGCCGCTTTGAAAAATCTCTTCGGTAATTTCACGGGCTAATAAAAGTTGTTGCTTGTCATCAAACACCGCGACAAAACGGCTGCCGTCGGCATTATTAGTTGCCATGCCCACGCCTGCTACGCCAGTTAAACCTAAACCGCCGTTTTCCACTTGCAGTAAAAAAATTTCAAGTTCAGCGAGTGTATCGATTGCAGTTAGTTTGTTTTCCATTATGGTTACTCTGTGTTGCTCGCCATAGCGAGTCTGTAAATAATATGCAGTTATTTTACAGATCATAGTGGCAAACTTAAACCATC
Source organism: Pseudoalteromonas sp. G5_S1_54_S4 (assembly GCF_054968565.1). Lineage (NCBI taxonomy): Bacteria > Pseudomonadati > Pseudomonadota > Gammaproteobacteria > Alteromonadales > Pseudoalteromonadaceae > Pseudoalteromonas > Pseudoalteromonas sp. G5_S1_54_S4. The sequence goes on from NZ_JBQKUL010000037.1 coordinate 4,081, forward strand.
AAATATTAACCTTTATGCATTCCACGAATAGGGTAATTATTATCAGGGTTTTTAATCCAAGTTATACCTCGCAATAAAGTAGACAGATCTGGTCTTACAAATGGATTATTTGAGATATCAACAACTTGTACTGTACCGTGTTCATTCACTACATACACAGCAGGCTCAGCAAATAAATGGTCTGTTTCTTGAGCGTTGCGAGGTTGAGAAACATACAGCCCTAACGCATTCATTTGTTCAGGCTTTAATTCAAACGCAATGGGGTAACTCACTGATAACTTCTCTTTATGTGTTAACAACTGCGCTTCGCTGTCGGCCGATACAGCAATTAAAGAAACTCCAATGTCTTGTAATGACTGTTTAATTTCTTCTAACTGATTTAGATACTGCGTACACATAGGACAATGCTGGCCACGATACACAACCACCATTTGCCAAGCAGCGTCTTGCTGGACACGCCCTAACTCTACTTCGTTACTATTTAGTACAGGGCAATTAATCTTTGGGAAACGACTCCCCGGAAGAAGTTTATTTGTATACTGTGATGCATTAGTCATTGTGTTTCCTCTCAAAAGTGTGTACTTATATGTGCTTTAAAGCGCGCTAAGTCAGTATCTATATCGGCGTTTTTCATAACATCAAAACAAGCAATGGTAGGCATTGCTGTCATACCAAAAAACTTAAAGTTCATATGCATTGGGAACATTAAGTCGTCAACACTTTTACCATTAAAAAATTCTTCTGAATTGTTAAATGACTCCTCTGGTGCGTTAAATGTGAGTGACATCATATATTTAGTATCTTTAAGTGTGCCACCTGTGCCATAACCGCTTTTTGGGTCGTCCTGGTGACGACCATCGCCATTACACATGGCGCCACCCATACCGGCTGTATACACCTCGTCCATATATCTTTTAAACGAAAATGGCACGCCCATCCAGTTAATAGGTGATTGCAGTAAGACAACGTCAGCCCATTGATGAAGTGCTAATTGTGCCTCTACATCAATACTATCTGTCATAGTTACGGTTTTAACTTCATGGCCTTTTTCTATCAGTATCGATGATGCTACATCAACTAGGGTGGCATTTAATTTGCCCTCTGAAAAAGAATAATATTGGTGTGCATTTATAATGAGTACCTTGCTCATGTGATCTCTCCAAAAATAGTACAAAAATTGGTCTTTACTTTAATGTGGTATATAATAGTTACCTGAAGAATAGATTCAATTAGTATACTTTTAGTAACCACCCTATTTTAGAGGTTAAATTTTGGAAAGCTCTATAGAAACAGATAGTAAGGGAAGAAAAAAAGTTTTAAATGCCTGCTTAGAACCTTGTGCTATTGAAAAAGGAATGCGCTTAATTGGCGGGAAGTGGACAAGTTCTATTATTTATCACTTAAAAGATGAACCTGTTCGCTTTAATGATCTAACTCGAATGTTAGGTGGAGCGAGCAAAAAAATGATAGATCAACGTTTAAAAGAGTTAGAGGTCAATAAGATGGTTTTAAGGACGGTGATCAGCACTAGACCTATTGCTGTCACCTACGAGCTCACTGAGTTTGGGCGCTCTGCACTAGGAATTCTTCACGATCTTAGAGTTTGGTCTGAGTCTAATATTTTAGACTAATTACAAAATAAAAACCCCGCAGATGCGGGGTTTTATGTATTAGCTTTGCTTCATTGTGCCTTGTTGCTCAAGGCGGGTATGCCAGCTGAATGCCTCTTCTAAAATATGAGGCGTATGACCGCCACGAACACATGCACGCTCGTAGTAGTCAAGCATGGCGTTGCGATAATCTGGGTGTACACAGTGTTTAATTACTTCAACAGCCCGTTCGCGTGGCGCTAATCCACGTAAATCAGCAAGGCCTTGCTCGGTCACTAAAATATCAACATCGTGCTCGGTATGATCGACGTGGCTTACCATAGGTACCACGCTTGAAATAGCGCCGCCTTTAGCAATTGATTTAGTTACAAACACCGATACATGCGCATTACGTGCAAAGTCGCCTGAACCACCAATACCGTTCATCATTTTAGTACCACACACATGAGTTGAGTTAACGTTGCCATATATATCAAACTCAAGTGCCGTGTTAATTGCAATAATACCTAAACGACGCACAATTTCAGGGTGATTCGACATTTCTTGTGGGCGAAGTACTAGCTTATCGCGGTACTTTTCAAGGTTATTAAATACTTGTGCGTTACAACGCTCTGATAAAATAATTGAACACCCAGAGGCAAAATTAAGTTTACCCGCATCAATTAAGTCAAAGGTAGAATCTTGTAGTACCTCTGAGTACATAGTGAGGTCTTTAAAATCTGAGTCTAATAAACCCATCATGACTGCATTGGCTATGTTACCAATACCCGCTTGTAATGGGCCTAAGTTTGCAGGCATGCGCTGTTGCGCTACTTCTTCTTTAAAAAAGTTAACTAAATGGCGTGCAATAGAGGCGGTATCGGCATCTGGGTCGGTTACTGTTGAAAATGAGTCACTTTGATTGGTAAATACAATACCCACAATTTTAGCCGGATCGATTGGAATAGCAGTACTACCGATACGGTCATCTACTTTTACTAGCGGCACTGGAGTACGCGTAGGACGATACGACGGAATGTATATGTCGTGCAGCCCTTCAAGCTCTGGCTGATGTAACATGTTAATTTCTACAATTACTTCTTTAGCAAAAATAGCAAAGCTTGCTGAGTTCCCCACTGACGTTGTAGGTACTATGTGGCCTTCTTCTGTAATAGCAACGGCTTCAATCACCGCTACATCTGGCATAGTTAACTGATGATTACGTAACTGTTCAACAGTTTCTGATAAATGCTGGTCAATAAACATGACCTCACCGTTGTTAATTGCTTTACGTAATGTGCTGTCTACCTGAAATGGCATACGACGCGCTAACGCACCTGATTCAGTAAGTAGCTTATCTAAGTCGTTACCTAATGACGCGCCCGTCATTAGGTTAATTTTCATTGGGTTTTCACGTACACGCTCGGCAAGTGCACGTGGTACAGCTTTCGCTTCACCAGCACGAGTAAAGCCACTCATGCCCACGGTCATGCCGTCTTTAATAAATAAACTGGCCTGCTCTGCAGACATCACTTTGTTGTGTAAGTCACTACGACGAATTCGTTCTAATTGCATTTGGAACCCCTTAAACCCCATTATTATTTGGGCGCTATTCTAAGTATTTCCTTATGCTTCGTAAGCTAGACCTAAGTCTCATTTACGCATAGTTGGTATAAAAACGTTGCAGAGCGCTTTAATTTTGTACACTTTATTACTTAACTTATTGCTGTTATTGGGGTTAGAATACCAAAAGATTTATTCAGTGATTTAACTAAACAAGCTTAAAAGAAAATATAATTAAGTTAAATCAATTGCTTATAAATTCAGCCAGGAAAGCTGAAATTATAAATTGTATAAAAATAAAGCCGTACAGGCCAAATCTTACAAAATAATAAACTGGTCATTCATTGGGCAGTAACCTTGTAAGGAATAGAATCTAGGATTTACGTATTAAGGAAAATACATGGATTTGTCTGACGAAGAAATTAACTTTTTATCTGGGTTGTTTGAACCTAGTCAAAGTACAGCATTAATTAATGAAACAAAACTAACAGTACAAACATCAATACCAGATGGTATTGCGCATTTACTTGGTCAGGCTAAATTAACCCTATTAGCAGAAGTAGCTCATTACCAACTGTGGTTTCCACTTCAATTTAAAACTGATGAATTAGGCCATTTCAGTACTGTGTTAGCTGCCCCAGAAGTGATTGATACTAAAGGCACTCAACGTAGCTGGCGATTAAGTGAATTAAATATTCAAAGCCAAGGTTTTTGCATTGAATCTATCTCAAGCACAGGAATATTTTTAAAACCCACATCAATAAACAGTGAACTTGATGAGTTACAAAATATGCAATTTATTTTACCCAATGAAGCGGCTATATCATTAGACATAGAACCCGTTAGGCACAGTGAGTGTGGCATAGCAGCTAAAATAAAGCATATTCACCATGGTAAAGAGCAGCTGAGAGCGTATTTATTTGAAGTGCATAAACGTGAATATTCAAGCTTATATCAACTTGAGCATAAGCAAGAACTGGGGCTATCAAACTAAAAAGCCACACTAATTAAGTGTGGCTTTACGGATTAAATAAACTAAATTTAGGTCATTTTTACTTTAATCGTTTTGCTATTTCAGCAACGCGCTCACCGTATAAACGAGCCGTTTCTAAATCGCCTGATGGAATTGCAGATTCATCTGCATCAGTAGGTGATTGTACTAATACGCCAACCGAACCGCCTAAGTTATTGATGTCTTGACGGGTTGATTCCAATTTATTGGCGGGTGGTAACCCTAGGCTTACCCAAATTCCACCATGCTGTGAAGCTAACGTTTGCATACTAATTAGGGTGACTTGTTTGTCGCCATTTAGGCTGCCGCTATTAGTAAAACCGCCAAACACTTTATCTTTCCAACCCATGGTAAACCACACTTTAGAGGTGGCATCGACAAACTTTTTAAACTGCCAAGGGTATGAGCCCATATAGGTAGGTGCACCAAAAATAATGGCGTCTGCATTGTTTAATGCATCCCAATCGGTGTCTTTAATATCACCATTTTCATCGATTGCAATAAGCTGAGCGTTTGCTCCATCAGCCACAAATTCCGCCACTTTTTTGGTATGGCCATATCCAGAAAAATAAATAACCGCTACTTTACTCATGAACCTTCCTTTTGTTGTGATTTAATAACACGCTTTAAATATAGTATGGCCGCTTAATCTAAAATCAACTAAGCAGCGTGTTTAATTAAATTAAAAGGTACTCACTGAAATTTCTAAATTACTCACCGCACAGCCATACTGCTCAGCACTAATACGGTGATAAGCCGACTCAGGCTTAGTTGATAGACTAATAATAAACGCATCTTGCTGACCAACAGCTGTTTGTTCTTGGCTCAAGCACATGGCTTGCGTTAAAGAGCGCAATTTGGCATCCGTTAAAATACTGCCGAAACGCTGAACCGGCAAAGGCGGTATTTTAATTGCTGGCAATGCTTGGCTAATACTGCGCTGACTTAAGGTAAAATCATTATTTTTAATATCAATCACACTGCCAGCAGGCCAGTACGAGTAACTGTAGGTTTTAGTTTCAGCCTGAGCCTGCCCTGTTGATTTAACCATCACCACACCATTTTTACCAATTACGGTCATTAAATTCCCTGATTCAGATTTAATAACCACTAAGGCGGTGGTTTCGTCTACACCAAAACCAAATGCGGGTTGAGCTTGATTTGCACTGAAGCTGTCGAGCAAGGTGCCTAGTCTTAATGTACGGTTTCGCTCACTAAAGTGTGTATCGAGTACACCGTAACTAAATGTGCCTAAACCCCCAAAGCGGTTGTAAGTTAAACTATCGCTGTTTGAGCGCTCACTGGGTGCATCAATGGCTTGCGCGCCTTCTTTCAATGCCGATAAACTTGTGCCATTAGTGATCATAACCACATTACCACCGTGCGCTTGCCCGCCACTTTGCACTGCGGTGCCTGCACTTGTACCTACAACAACAGGGCGAGACTGTAACGCTTTTGTCCATGGATATGGCTGATTATTTTCATCAAACAATACCTTGCGCGTTAAGCTTTGATCGCCGCCATTAAACATAACACCGGTACTATTTTTGATTAGCTGCACTAAAGCGTCTGTGCCGTTTTTACACAGCAAATATTCTGCTTGAGTGCGATCAGGGTAAATATGTTCACGTTGATATAGCCCCATTTCAGAGTGCCTAAGCGTGTTTAAATCATCACATTTATTGGTAGTTATTGCTTTAGCAAGCGCAGGAGTTAATGCAAGCCATTGTGAATTTATATTGGGAAAACGAAGTAATCCTTCGTAAAAATCAGCAGATTCATAAGGGTCTCTGCTTGAGGCGGTAATGGCTAGTATGCTCGGGTTAGTACTTTTTACTTTTAAACTGCCCGATATAAATTGCAAAATATCTGTCGCGGCGGATTCGCTATTAAGCGCGGTATTGACCTGCTCTTTTAGTCGCGTATTGTCGCTCTGCAGCTGCGCTACTTCAAGCATATCTATTACAAAATTGTATTCTTGATCCGTTAAACTATTGAGCTGTTTACTATCAATATCGCGCCATAACCATAACAGCTCTTTTTTTGACAATGTGGGTGATGATTTAGCCTGCATTGTTGCTAAATTTTTAATAGTTTTGTTTTTAGCTTGCGTATTTTTACTTGGCCATTGTTGCTTTATTTGACTAATTTTAGCGTGGGAGAGCGCAAATACATTATGTATTTTACCCGGAATTTGTGTGTTTTTTTCACAATTTTTAGGGCTTAAACTAACACACGTTGTGAGTGCACCGCCGACTAATACTAACGTTTGTTCAGATTCTTTTGCGCTTAACTGCAGCGAAAAAGCAATAAAAAACGAAAAAACAGCCGTTATTATGCGTGATTTAGCTAACCGTTTGTTTGGTAAATATATTCGTTCCATTATGTTATACTCATGTAAAAAATTATAAGAAATAACTTGCGAGAGCGTCTCTCACTTGCTATAAAAAAAAGGAACTTTAAAACGCGAGTAAGCTAGCACCCCTTTGCTGGCTTTGTCAAAAACCTTTTGGAATGAGAATTATGTTTAAAAAAGCACGTTTGCTTACAACATATTTCTACTCACCACACTACCTTTCGGAGTGGTTTGACGAGTAGCCCTCCACCTCACTTTTTCACAGTGAGGGGCTTAGCGTGTCATTTCACCACTGCCCTGTCTAAAAATATAACAATTAAAAGCCACAGATCTGTTTGTATGTTTTTGTGCGCTTAAAAAGACAAAAGGTATTTAAGATGTTTCGTCAACTAACAATTGCGGCCACAGTAAGCGCATTACTGAACCCGATCACTTTTGCACATGCACAAGAAACCAACACCGACACCAACATTGAACGAGTAGAAGTAACAGGATCTCGCTTAAAAGGCGTTGATCTTGAAGGAACTATCCCATTAACCGTACTAGACCAAGATGCAATCAAACGCTCTGGCGCTAATACCATTCATGAATTACTCAAAGATTTATCTGTTTTTAAGGGCGGAAGCGGCACATTTTCAACCTCTGAAAGTGGCGGTACGTCTACTTCAACACCAGCGGGTCAATCAGCAGCGAGCTTAAGAGGCATGGGGCCATCAGCAACGCTGACATTAATAAATGGGCGAAGAGTTGCACCTAGTTCATTTGCTGCAGGTACTGAAAACTTTGTAGATGTAAACTCTATTCCACTAGCCGCCATTGAGCGCATTGATATTTTAGCCACAGGCGCATCAGCCGTTTATGGTGCCGATGCTGTGGCAGGTGTTATTAACTATATTTTAAAAGATGATTTTGAAGGCGCTGAAATCAATACTTCGTTTGCCGATAGCTTTGATCAGCATGACGAAAGTAAAAAACAATTAAACTTAGTTTATGGTACAAAAATAGGCGAAAGTAATTTAACGGTATTTGCTGATATATATGACCGTAACGCTTTTAAAGCGACCGATCGTAATTACACGGCCTCTCCCTCTTTAGCGAATGGTTACTCCTATTTACCTAAGCTGGAGAACTCACCTAATGTTTATTACTTCAGCAGCCGAGATGGGAACGAACTTCCATCACCAAACTGCAAAACCGAATTAGTTACTACTGAATTTGATGAACAAATTTGTGCTTACTACCCTAATCAAGATGATTACCTAGAAACGCCATTTGAAAGCCTTTCAACCGGCTTTATGTTTAATAGTGAGCTTGGTGGTATGCAATGGCATACTGACTTTTTTTACAGTCAGACCAAGGCAAAAGCGTACTCATCGCCCTCACCTATTAACCAAATTAATGACGACGATGGCCCGTATGTTTTAGAAGACGCCTTATTTATTTACGATAATGCCGATGGTAGTAATGATTTATTAGATCAACTCTACATTGACCCATTTGATACCCAAAGTGGTCGAGAAGTGTATGGTTTTGCATTTGATGCGCGCTTTAATGCCCCAAGAACGGTGGAAGTAGAAACGAAAAACTTTCGCTTGGTAAGCAGTCTAAGTGGTGAAATTGGTGATTGGGGTTGGGAATCTGGGGTAACCTTTTCTCGCTCACGTTCAGAGCAAGAAGCGATTGCAGGGGTTTATAATCGTTACCAGTTCCATGGCGCTATCACCGGCGAGCTATGTTCAGACGGTACGCTGGCAAGTTATGACGGTACTGACTTAAACTGTGCATCGGGAGAACTGCTGCCTTTTTACAACCCTTTCCTTCAAGGCGACGCCGCTAATGATGCCGTTTTGGCAACAGCGCAAGCTCGCCCAACACGCAGCGGAGAAAGTACAGTTTACGGCTGGGATGCTAATTTTAATGGTGAGCTATTTACCTTTAACGACCTACCTGCCTATGCCTCATTTGGGGTAGAAGCACGCCGTGAAGAGTTAAGCGACATTCCTTCGCTTAATTCACAAGCTCAAGCAGATAAAGACTATCTTGTTGATGTATTTGGCTTTGGCTCTAGTTTATCAGAAGCCGATCGCACTCAATATGCAGCGTTTGCTGAATTAAGTATTTCACTGAGTGAGCAAATAGAGCTGCAAGCAGCAGGTCGATACGATCATTACGATGACTTTGGTGGCACCTTTAATCCTAAAATAGGTTTGAGCTATCGCCCAACTGATTCGTTGGTTGTTCGAGGTTCATGGTCAACCTCGTTTAGAGCACCATCATTAACGCAGGCTGGCGTTAAATTAAGAACCACACAATCTACTTTTGACTGTGGTGCAAACCAAGCTGTAGCCGATTTATACTGTATGGGTGATGGCACCCAAGTGAGTGTTAATTCGTTAGAGTTAGGTAATCCAAATCTAAATGCAGAAGAATCTGAGGCTATTAGTGTTGGCTTTGCATGGAGTCCCTCGGCTAATACTAATTTAACCATTGATTATTGGCAGTTTGATCATGAAGAAGTAATCGATACCAACATGACCGCTGTGTTAGATCGCGCCATAACCGATGCGTCACTTCGTCACTGTGGCATTGTACCACCGGGCGAGCAAGGCATATCGTACGATGAAGCATTATGTGATGTCACCGACAACAGTGGTTTAAACATAGAGCAAGACGGCGCTAATTTAACTGAGATTTTAAGCAGTTATATAGATGAATTTAACCCACGTGATGACGAGCTATTTTTACCGCTGTTTCGCGATCATGCAATCCCACTTGAAAACACTGGTACACAAACATTAGCTGGCATAGACTTTAAGTTTGACCATAGGTTTGTATTACCAAGCGGCGATTTAACCTTTGCGTTTGACGGCACTCATTACCTTGAGTTTGAACGTAATAAACCGGGGTCTGACTCGTTAGAGAAGCTGGTGGGAACTTATCGTTATCCTGAAAATATTGCGCGTATGTCAATAGATTGGGAAGCGCAAAGTTACTACCTTAACTTAGGTGCAAACTACACCAGCAGCTACGAAGATGATATAGAAGGCCTGCGTAGCCGTGAAATTGATGAGCTAGATTCACTTGGCGTATTAGACTCAAAAGGTGAGCATCAGGTTGATGACTGGCTCGTTTGGGATTTATCTGCGGGTTACTATGTTAATAAATCGCTGACTTTGCGCGCGCGCATCAATAATATTTTTGATAAAGAGCCACCCACACTTTATGGTTCAAGCCGTGGCTTTGATTCAATCAACCATAATGCCCTAGGTGCTAATTACAAATTAAGTATTAGCTACCGTTTTTAACCGCTTAGCCGCAAAGCAAACGCTTTGCGGCATTCCTTTTATTACAGGTCATGGCTACAGTGACACTGCCTATTAAGTGCTAAAGTACGTTTAAGCGTTTATTTACGCATCAACACAATGACCTTTTATTAAAGTGAAATTATGAAACAAAAACAATTTTCTATGCCCGATGCAAGCATCATTTTGCTTTGCGTGGCAGTGATTGCCTATATGGCCACGGTATTTATTACCCCTGGGGTATTTAATGCAGAGCCTGACAGCCATACTGTGCAGCTTTCACAATATCAAGCCGTTAACGACCAACAATCACCACCTGTTTTTGCACAAGGTGGCGAGGTTGGTTTAGCTAATGTATTGTTTGAAGGCCTCGTGTCGGGTGATAAATATGGTGCAGCGATTGGCGTAATGGCGTTTATTTTAATCACTGGCGGTGCCTTTGGCATTATTATGAAAACCGGTGCGATTAATAACGGTATTATGGCACTTATTAATAAGACCCAACGGGTTGAATGGCTGTTTATTCCCTTACTGTTTTTACTATTTTCGTTAGGCGGCGCGGTTTTTGGTATGGGCGAAGAAGCTATTGCCTTTTGTATTGTGCTGCTTCCTATTATGCAACAACTTGGCTACGACGCTAAAGTCACTGTACTTACAACTTATGTGGCCACGCAAATAGGCTTTGCCACCTCATGGATGAACCCTTTTAGCATTGCTATAGCGCAATCGATAGCTGAAATCCCAGTGTTTTCAGGTGCGGGCTTTCGTATGTTAGCATGGGCTTGTTTTACCCTTGTAGGCCTTGTGTTTACTATGCGCTATGCAAAACGGATAAAAACACAACCCCAAAAAACGGGTGATCAGCCAACAATTAAACTTAGCCTAGCCGATGCACTCACATTATTAGTGTTTGTATTGGGCATAGCTTGGGTTGTATGGGGGGTGATGGCGCGCCAATATTATATTCCTGAGCTTGCTGCACAGTTTTTTTGTATTGGCCTTATCAGTGCAATAATTGCCATCGTGTTTAAAAAGCTAACCGCGAATGAGTGCGCGGATGCGTTTAAACACGGTGCACAAGAATTATTGCCAGCGGCGTTATTGGTCGCATTGGCTAAAGGCATTGTATTACTATTAGGGGGTAGTGATTTAACCACTCCCTCACCCCTTAACACCCTACTTTATTACTGTGCAAGCAGCATAGCCAGCGTGCCAGATTACATTGCAGCTTGGGGAATGCTGGTGTTTCAAAGTGTATTTAACTTTTTTGTTTCATCGGGTTCAGGGCAAGCTGCCATCACTATGCCACTGATGTCTCCACTTGGCGATTTGCTCAATGTATCAAGGCAAATTGTGGTATTGGCCTTTCAATTAGGCGATGGATTAACCAACATTTTAATTCCCACCTCAGCTAGTTTAATTGGTTGTTTAGGGGTAGTGAAATTAGATTGGGGAGAATGGGCTGCGTTTATTTGGCGCTTTGCCCTAGCACTTTTTGTATTAGCAAGCGGCTTTATATTTCTTGCTTACTTTATTAATTATCAATAAAAAGAATTTGTTATGTTAACTTTAATTCAAGGTGCAACCGTTTATGCACCCACCTTCCTAGGCACACAAGATGTTTTAATTGGCGGTGGTAAAATCATTGCTATTGACGAAAATATAACCCTCGACAGCAGTGTACTCGTCAAACGGATTGCCGGTAAAAATAAGCTGGTTGCGCCGGGGTTTGTTGATTCGTTAGTGCATATTACCGGTGGCGGTGGCGAGGCTGGATTTGCCAGCCGCACCCCTGAAATGAACCTAACCGATGCAACCTTATCGGGCACCACCACGGTGGTGGCCGCACTGGGTACCGATTCAAGCTCACGTACGCTGACCAATTTGGTTGCCAAAGCAAAAGGCCTTAAAGAGCAAGGGCTGAATGTATTTTGCCATACCGGTTCGTATCATTTACCCGCGAAAACACTCACCCACTCAATTACTGACGACATCATGTATATAGAAGAATTTATAGGTGTTGGCGAAGTGGCGATTTCTGATCATCGTAGTAGCCAACCTACGGTACAGCAATTAGCAGAATTGGCAGCAGAGGCTAAAGTAGCCGGTATGCTCAGTGGTAAAAAAGGCACCGTGAGTATTCATGTCGGTCCTGTTGATAGCCATTTAACTATTTTACATCAGGTGGCTGAGCAAAGTGATATTAAGCTTAAACAGTTTTACCCTACGCATATGAACCGCAATAAAGCACTTCTTGATGCCGGTATTCACTTTTGTGATCAGGGCGGTACTATCGACTTTACCACCAGCACAACCGACTATGATTTAGCCCATGGTGAATATGCAGCAGCCCATGCCCTTGCCTACTGCTTAGAACAAGGCGTAGCACCAAATCAACTCACTATGAGCTCAGATGGCCATGCCAGTTTACCTATTTTTGATAAAGACTTTAATTTATTAGGGCTTGAGGTGGGCAAAGAGGCATCTTTATTAACCTCGTTTCAGCAAGCAGTCAAAGAATATAACGTCCCTATTGAACACGCTTTAATGAGCATAACCAGTAATCCTGCCGATATTTTAGGAGTTGATAAAGGCCGTCTTAAAGCAGCGAGCGACGCGGATGTTGTCCTTCTCGATAAAGAGACCCTAACCCCTGAGTATGTATGGGCTAACGGCACATTAATGGTGCAAAACACCCATGCAGTTATAAAAGGAGTGTTTGAATAAGCTAGTACAGCTAAAATGCTGCTGAGATATTTCAGCAGCATTTAACACCAAAGAGTTTATTACCCTAGTTTAAACAAATATCAATCCAACAAGGTCACTAGAACCTAGTTGTTAAATTCAGCTACTTTTCGCCGTAGCTAAGTTTTTTGTCGTAAAAAGCAGACCATTTTGATTTATATATTCAGCATAGACCTGAGCACTCATAGGTTTAGAAAAGTAATAGCCTTGAAACTCTTTACATCCCATTTCGGACATTATTAGGACCTGTTCTTCGGTTTCTACTCCCTCGGCTACACACTTAATATTAAGTTCATCACACATCACATGCACGGCTTTAACTAAGCTTTTTTGGCGTGTAGAGCTTGTAACCTTACTTATTAAAGAGCGATCCAATTTAAGTTTATCAATGGGATAATCAGCAAGTCGTGCAATATTCGAGTATCCAACACCAAAATCATCCACTGTAATAGTGAACCCCCAATCTTGCAGAGTTTGCATAAGTTTTAAGGAGTGAACTTGGTTAGCCTCAAGTGACGTTTCAGTAAGCTCTAATTCTATTTGATTCGGTTTTACATTAAAATCCGCCAAATATTTTACCAACTTTGACATAAAATCAGCTTGGCTAAAATCGAGCAAAGATATGTTTATTGCTACGGGTAAAAGTGGCAAACCAACTTTACCCCATTGGGCAATTTGAGCGCAGACTTTTTGAATAATTAAGTCCGTTAATCGGCTAATCATTCTATACTCTTCTGCAATAGGAATAAATACAGCGGGCGATACACTGCCAAGTACAGAGCTATGCCAACGAGCTAATGCTTCAAGCCCTATACATTCACCTTTTGCATTCACTTTAGGTTGATAATGTACTGACAGATCATTTTGTTGCAAAGCTTCATCAAGTAACATGGAAATTTCATACTTTTCCATAAAGGCCTGTGATTGTTTTTGATTGTAACCATTAAATGGCGAGTTATAGTCTGCGAGTTTAAGCGCCTCACACGCATTACTAAGAACAATCGCACTATTTTCACCATGCTCAGGACACTTAGCAAAACCAAATAAAAATGATTGCTGGTAATTAGTACCAAGCACATCATAAGCTTGATCTAAGGTGCTTTTAATTTGTATTAATAACTTGTTTTGCTGTTCACTTGAGCTTGAACCAATAATAAAGCCAAGTTTGCCACCTTCTATATACGCACAAAGCAAAGGTCCCTCTGACATTGCTTTTAAGCGCTTATAAGCAGTAATTAACAATGATTGCGAGTCAGCTTTGTTAAGTTTTAAATTTAAATATTCACTATTTGCGCTTTGTGTAACGACAATATAAAACCCTTTTTGGTATTTAGACGTTAACCTATCGCATTGCATCTCAAACCACTCTCGATTAGGCAATTTCGTTTGCGAGTCTCTAAACCTTAGACGTTTGTTCTCTTGCTCCATCATAGACAAATTTTGTTTAATTAACTGCTCTTGCGTGCAATCATAAAAGTCATACACTCGGTAATTTGTACTCATTGCTATTTGCTGATAATTACTCTTATAGTAGCGACTCTTATATTCTATGATTTGATTTTTTATATTTAACTCTTTGCTATTAAGTGCAGGGAATAACCCATCAATTCTTACAGCCTTTTCTTTCAAGCTGTTTTTTAATCCAAACATTTCAATAGCATGTTGATTTAAATCTGTAATTACTAAATTTTCGTCGACAATAATTTTAGCTTTATTAGATTCAGTAAATAAGGTGCGATAAAGCTCGTTTTTATCTTTAAGGAAGCTATTAGCATTTAACATGGTTTTGTTTAAACGTTTGGCAGCAACAATTGTTCGCGCAGTGGCAAGTGGGATACAAATATTAAAAAATAAAAATATCAGGCCTGTAATATATAAGTCAGCTTCTGGTAATTGGCTTGCTATTCCTGAATAGCCGGATAAATCAACATTATTAATAATCATGTAAAAAGGTATGATGTTTAAAATACCGTAGGCCAAAGCCGTTCTGTAACCGAGTAGCATAAGAGCAATGATGGGACATGAATACATAAACATAGAACCCACCTTGGCAAGCTCTAAGTCAGTTAAAAATAAATTCATTGATAAACTACCGGCAACGATAGTTAATAGAAGTGCATTTGCACTAAATGTGTAAAATCGCTTACTTGCTAATAAAAGACTAAAAGCAATAGTGAAAAAACTAATAGTAATAACTGCAATATAAATTAGGTTAAATTCAATTGCGCGGGTGTATGTATAACAAACGACCAAAAAACAGAGCAAAGTAACGAGAGTTAAAATTATCCGTAGTGCACTCACCCGCCAGTGTGCGACTTCATCATGGGCAGTATGATGATCGTTAAGTAAGAAGTACTTATTGAGAAAGTGCATAATAAAAATCAGTTAAGACATATCGCCTCATTAAACATTGATAAGTTGTTAAGATCAATTAAATAAGCTCAAATATCAATCCAATTGAAGTAGCTTATAAAATAAACCTAATACAAAAAGCTAAACAATATGCCCGCTTTCAACTATAGGCGTAACCCAATATTTTAACGGCGTGTACTTACAAACAGGGCTTAACGCCGTTTTTACTATGGCAAGTTCAGGTAATAATATATGCACCTCAAACTGATAAAAGCTGCGATGCCCTTCTACTTGCTCGGCAATGTCAAATTCACTGTGCTCTTTACTGTAGCCTTCAATGTTTTTTAAGTTAAAGCCGGTAATGCACTCTATGCCAATTAATATATCAACCACGTCATCTTTTATGTTTGTGGGTACATTTAGGGTAAAAAGTAACTGTTCAGCCATGTTTTTTCTCCAACCAACCATAAAAGATAGGTAATAAATAAAGTGTTGTAATTGTTGAGGTAATTAACCCGCCAATAACCACAATCGCCAATGGTTTTTGAATCTCAGCGCCAGGGCCGGTGGCAAATACCAGTGGCAGTAAACCAAACATGGCGGTTGTGGCTGTCATTAACACTGGGCGAAGGCGTCTGCTTGCGCCATCTAAAATGCGCTGCGTTACATTGGCAGAAAACATTTTCATTTGCTCAAAGTAGCTGATCATCACAATACCATTGAGTACCGCTACGCCAAGTAAAGCAACAAAACCAACCGATGCAGGCACCGACAGGTATTCATTACTAATAAACAGGGCAATCACTCCCCCCATTAACGCAAACGGAATATTAGCAATTATCAGCGTTGATTTAGATAAGGATTTAAACGTGGTAAATAAAATAATGAAAATTAGTATTAATGCCACAGGAATAAGCACCAGCAAGTTTTGTGTTGCACGTTGCTGGCTTTCAAATTCGCCACCAAACGACAAGGTAAAACCACTGGGTAACTTTATGCTGCTATTAATTTTAGCTTCCAGTTCATTTACATAACTAACCACATCGCGGTTATCCACATTAACGCTTACAGAAGCAAAGCGCTTTGCTTTTTCTCGCTCTATTAACAATGGCCCCGTTTTAAAGCTAATATTAGCCACCTCTTCAAGTGGTAGTAGGCTGTTGTCGGGCATTAAAATTAGCTTTTGTTTTAATGCGCTCATTGACGATAACTCAAAGTGTGCTGCGCTGTCGCCTTTTTGTGCATTAAACACAATAGGGATCACGCGGTTTCCTTCTTGCAGTGCAGATACCTGTAAGCCTTCTAATTGCGACTTTAAATAATCGCTTAATCCTTCGGTGGTTAAACCAAACTGACTAGCAACCTCAGGAATGAGTTTAATATTTACGTATTTACCCCCTTCAATAAGCGCCATTTGCACATCACTTGCTCCGTCAATGTTAGTGGCAAGTGCCGTGATTTTTTCAGCTAATGAGGCAAGTGTCGCAATGTCATTACCGAATACTTTAATCGAAATATCACCGGTGCCACCGGTGAGCATTTCTGATACCCGCATTTGTATTGGTTGAGTAAAGCCAATATTTACCCCTGGAAATTGCGCAAGTGTTTGTCGAATATCCTCGATTAGCCGCGCTTTGGAGTCAAAACGCCACGTATCTTTTGGCGCTAATTCCATAAACACATCGGTTTCGTTTAATCCCATAGGATCAAGCCCGAGTTCATCGGATCCGGTACGGGCAACAATTTGTACGATTTCTGGGGTGTTTTTTAACAGTGTGGCTTCAATTTGTTTATCTATATCCAGCGAGGCTTGCAAGGAAATACTCGGCGATTTTTCCAGTTGCACAATAATGTCGCCTTCATCTAAAACGGGCATAAAGCTTTTACCAAGTCCCTGAAATAACACCCCACTGAGCACTAAAACAGCAACTGATATAACACTAATAGCCACCGGCTTTTTAATTGCTTGGGCAAGTGTTTTAGTATAAAAACCTTGTAATAGCGTGACCATTTTAGGCTGGGTTACGGGTTCATTTTTTAATAACAATGAGGCTAAAATTGGAATAACCGTTAACGACAACAACAGCGCACTTAGCATGGCAAACACGATAGTGAGCGCCACTGGGGTAAATAACTTGCCCTCTAACCCTGTTAACATTAATAGCGGTGAAAACACGATAATAATAATAATTGTGCCTGAGAACACTGGCGCCGCGACTTCTTTACAGGCGCGATAAATAACATGCAGCCGAGGGAGGTGCTGATTGTTAGCCAACCGATTCACTATGTTTTCAACAATAACTACCGATGAGTCCACCAGCATACCAATGGCAATCACTAAGCCGCCTAAACTCATTAAATTAGCCGATAAATCAAACTGCTTCATCATTATAAACGTCAGCAATGCCGACATAGGTAAAGACAAAGACACCACCAATGAAGAGCGAATATCACCTAAAAACAAGGCAAGTAACACTATTACTAGAATAATTGCTTGGCCTAGTGCGCTGGTAATGGTGCTAATTGCGGTATTTATTAAGTTAGAGCGGTCGTAAAACACATTAATTTTTGTGCCTTGCGGTAATGACGCTTCAATGGTGCGAAGTTTATCTTTTACATCTGCAACAACTTGCGCTGTATTACTATTTTTAAGCGCAATTATAAGCCCTTGTACCGCCTCTTCACTGTTTTTAGTGACTGCGCCATAACGGGTTAAACTGCCAACATGTACCGTGGCAATATCACTTAACCGAATAACCTTATTTTGAGTGGACTTAATCACGGTATTTTCAATGGCGGTTATATCGGTGTATTTGCCCTCAGTGCGCAGAATTAAGGTGTCGTTGCCTTTTTCTAAGCGCCCTATGCCACCGTTTTGATTCGTTTGCGTGATTGCCAACTTCATTTCATCAAAGCTGACTTGATGCTGTTGCATCAATAAAGTATTGGGAAGTATTTCATAGGTTTTTGAAAAGCCGCCAAGGCTATTTACATCTGCAACGCCGGTTAAAGTGCGCAGTAATGGACGAATTTGCCAATCTAAAAGCTCTCTTTTTTCAATCAGCGATAAGTGAGTACTTTCTATAGTAAACATGAACACCTCGCTCAAAGGCGTGCTCATTGGCGCCATGCCGCCACTAATATTACTGGGCAAGGTGGGTAAAATATTTAATAAACGCTCATTAACTTGCTGACGGGCCCAATAAATGTCGGTGCCCTCTTCAAAGTCAATGGTAATATCGGTAATAGAATACTTAGTGGTAGAGCGCAGCATTTGCTGTGACGGAATACCCAGTAATTCGGTTTCAATCACCCGTGTTACTTGCGATTCTATTTCAAGGGCGTTCATGCCGGGTAATTTGTACACTATTTTAACTTGGGTGGGCGATATTTCTGGAAAAGCATCCACCGGAATACTTAACCAAGATTTAGCACCAATGGCCATAGCAACAATAACAAAAATACTCACAAACAAACGCTGAGTAAGTGAAAACTTAATAAGCAGGTTTAACATTTACTCTCTCCCTAAGTGAAGCAACATACCTTGTAGCGCACTTACCGAGCTTATTAGTACCTGCTGATCATCTAGGTTTTTGTTAGCAGTAAATACATAGTCTTTGCCTTGTGTACCTTTGAGCTCAATCGGAAGTAACTCAAGGTTATCGCCAGACTTTAAAGCAATGTAATTAACATCTTCAAATTCAAACACCGCTGACTTTGCTATTTTAAAGCCCGTTAATTTATTTACCGGTGTGACTTTGATAGTTTGCCCCAGTCTAAGCTGGCACTCATTTGAGCTTGGCGACGCCCACACTATTTGATGGTATTTATCTGCAATACTGTCATAGCTTTCAATATTTAAGCTGCAACTTTGTGACAGCTTGAAATGCGCTAACGTGTTGGTAAAACTAAGAGGAACTTTAATCTTAACGCGAATACTACTTGCATCGATAATATCAAACGCGGTGTCACCCATCACACGGTTTCCCGACTCATTAGTGAGTTTTAAAATGCCTGTTTTTGGACTCACTAAGGTCACGTTTTCATTATCATCAATGTTTAAAAATGCCATTTGATGTTGCATATGTTCAAAATTTAGCTTGGCTTCAAAGTAGCTTTTTGTGATTTCAACCCATTCAGAACTTCTTATTATTTTGTTTTTTAAGTGTTGTTGATTTATGTCGTAATGGCTTTTAGCAATAGCGAGCATGTCTTTTGCTGATTGATAGGCATCTAAAAAATGGTGTACATCACTGCCCTCAACGCTTGCAATCGTGGCGCCCTTTTCAACCATGCGGCCGTTAGGGTATAAGTAACGAACCTGCTGTACATCAAACGCAAACAGCACCGTATAATTGACCCCAGGTTTGAAATTAACTTCACCAATTAAACTTTGCCCGTTAATAAACTCTGTTTTTTGAATCGGCGCAAATTCAACATCAAAACCACTGAGTGACGAAAGCCCTACAGGTGCTAAATTTTGCGAAGCAAACACAGGATTAAATGTTAATAAAGTCACCGTAAAGAAGAAAAATAACGTATATTGAATACGCAAAAAATGACGCATTTTTTTTGTAAAATTTAACAGCATTTAGTTTGTTCACATTTGATTAATTTTATAGAATCAACCATGACTTTTTTAGACGGTTAAATCATCAGGCAAACGCCTTAATATGCTTATAAACCCTGATTTTGACAGTACAGTACATATGTCCATTGCAAATTTAACCTACTGATATTAGAGAACTTAATGAGAGATAAAATAATCGCAGCAACGCTATTGGTGATCATGGTGTTAAATTTTTTTGACGTGATCATGGATTTAAAATTAGGGGTGCCGCAGTGGCATATTTTTACTGAGAGCTTAATTGTGATTATTTCTGCCTTGGGTGCTCTGTATTTAATTAAAGATATTAACGCGCGAACTAAAAAAATTATTAACCTTAAGCGCGAATTACACAGTTCTGTGACTCAGTTAAACAACATATCGCAGGAAATGAAAGACGCGCGTCATCAATACAGTGGTGTTATACAAACGCAGTTTTCTCAGTGGACACTCACTCGTAGCGAGCAAGAAGTCGCGATGTTATTACTTAAAGGCTTAAGCTTTAAAGAAATAAGCGCACTAAGAAACACAAAAGAAAAAACCGTACGCCAACAAGCATCAGACATCTATAGTAAAGCCGATGTAGAGGGCAGACATGAGTTTGCCGCATGGTTTTTAGAAGACTTTATGCAACAAAGGCACTATCCGCATTCAAGCTCAGCCATTAACTAATGCAGTGACTATCGCATATACTTGCGCGCTATTTTAGTCAGCGTTAAGCTAACGCTTTATTTTCGTCATTATGGTCTATGCGCTCTATAGCCCGCAGAGATAATTCAACGTAAAGGTTTAATATGAATAACAGTACCTACCCTATTGGCAATCCTGGTGAAAAGTGGAATAACAATCATAAACTCCAATGGCTTGAAGCCCAGAAAATTAAACGTAGTTATAACGATGAAGTATTAACGCTAATTAATGAGCTAAAAGATACGCTTATTGTAGAGCAATATGGTGAACTTAATTATGCTCAAAACAGTTACCCTTTGTTTGCATTAAAAACCCAACACTTTGATAAAAATAAACACACAGTGCTAATCACTGGCGGCGTACATGGCTACGAAACCAGCGGAGTACACGGTGCGTTAAGGTTTGCAAAAACATTGGCAACTCAATACGCAGAGAAATTTAATCTGGTGATTACTCCCTGCATTAGCCCATGGGGTTATGAAACAATAAACCGCTGGAACCCAGAGGCAATTGATCCAAACCGTTCTTTTTATGAAGGCAGCCCAGCGCAAGAATCTGCATTGGTAATGAATTATGTGCAATCTTTAAATACTGATTTAATCGCGCATATCGATTTGCATGAAACCACTGATTCAGATAACAGTGAATTTCGCCCTGCACTTGCAGCGCGCGAAGGTAAAGTAAATACTAATTGGAATATTCCAGACGGTTTTTATTTAGTCGCTGACAGCAACAAACCAGAGCCTGCTTTTCAAAAAGCTATTATTGAATGTGTTGAAAAGGTCACACACATCGCTCCAAGCGATGAAAATAAACAATTAATTGGTGTACCTCAAGAACAATTTGGGGTAATAAACTATGCAGCAAAAGAGTTAGGTTTATGCATGGGGTTATCTGATGCAACCTACGTTACAACCACGGAAGTTTACCCAGATAGTGCAACGGCCAACCCTGAAGAGTGCATATTAGCGCAAGTTGCGGCAATTTCGGGTGCGTTGGACTACATTATTAATAAGTAATAGTTATGGTATTCATCAGCACATAGTAAGGTGCAGACAAAGGAGCGGCTATTGGAATTTAAAAATAATTACGGCAGTTACAGTTTTTATCTTGAGGGTAATATTGTTATTGCGCAATTTAAAGGCAACTTAAACCCTGAGTTATTAAATCACTTTAAAGCCGCTCTGTTAGACACCATTGCAACGTTTAAACATCAACCTTGGGGCTATATTAGCCACTCGCCCGACGTTGTGGCCGCCACCCCTGACGCTGAAAAAAATATGATCGATGTTAGCCAAACAATGGGGATAAATAATTGCATAATGAGTGCCTTTATACTCACCTCTCCCATAGCCATAAGGCAACTACAACGTATTATGCACAGCTCAGGCCGTGACGCTCATTTACAAGAATGCTTGTTTGATGACTTGCCAAGCGCTAAGGCATTTATAAAAAGTCAGCTTACCTCAGCCGAGTAAATCAATTACACGACCGAGGTATAGTCAACGAAAAACCAAATGGGCTAGTTTTTATAAAACTGACTCTCTTTAGTAATTGAAATGCTATTGTCCTCTTGTGCGGTAATTTTAAACTGCAGCTTACTCACCTTCGTGGGTATATCATATCCATCGGCAGTAACCGTTACAGGAACACTTTTCATCAACCCTGGCTCTACCAACACAGCGTTAGGACTTTGCAAGCTCGCACCTTCTAACCCACTAATTGAAATAGAATAATGCAAAGGTTGCTGCGTTTTGTTAATGATGGTGAGTGTATAAGGGTTTTCTACTAACCCTTCATAATTTACCCGATACAGTGCGTTTCTGTCTCTAAGTACTGAGGCTTCGATAGGCGTACGTTGTAGCATCCAAGCAAACATAGAAATAATTAACAGCGCAGTTAAAGCGCCATAGCCCACTAACTTGAGCCTAAATGGATTAGTTTTTTGCCCCGCCATTTGCTTTTCACTGGCGTATTTAATTAAGCCTTTTTCGTAGCCAAACTTATCCATGGTATCGTCACAGGCATCAATACATAAGCCACAGTTAATACATTCATATTGCAGTCCATTGCGAATATCAATCCCAGCAGGACATACTTCAACACATAAGTTACAGTCTACACAGTCACCTAAATTAAGCGCTTTAGGATCGGCTTTACGTTTACGTGGACCGCGGTTTTCACCTCGTTCGCTATCATAGGTTACCACCAGCGTGTCTTTATCAAACATCACTGATTGAAAGCGCGAATACGGACACGCCACTGTACACATTTTTTCTCGTAAAAAACCTGCGTTGCCATAGGTACAAAATGCAAATAAAAACACCCAAAAACTGGTGATCCCAGACCATTCAAAATTAACCATTTCTAGGTATAAGGTTTTAGCTGGAATAAAATACGCTAAAAAAGAAGTGGCAGTTAAGAGTGAAATAACCAGCCATGCACTGTGCTTAGTAATTTTTTTACGCCACTTGGTAATATCCCATGGGCTTTTATCAAGCTTAATACGCTGGTTACGCGTCCCCTCAATACGTTGTTCCACCCAAGAGAACATCAACATCCAAATTGTTTGCGGGCAAGTATAGCCGCACCACACACGGCCAAGCCAATTAGTCACAAAAAATAACGCAAACGCCCCCACCATAAATAGCATGGCGAGAATCATAAAGTCTTGAGGTAGTAAGGTTAGGCCAAAAATAGTAAACTTTTGGGTGGCCACATCCAATAACACCGCTTGCTGACCGTTATATTGAATCCAAGGAATGGCGATAAAGCTGAGCATTAGCAGCCAACCTAAATTACGGCGTATACGCTGAAAAAACCCTTTTTGCTCGCGTATATAAATCGGCCCTTCTTCTTTGTAGGGCTTAATGATCATGTCTTCTTCTTTAATATCAAACTTCATGTTACTTACTTAATAGTGACGGGTATTAAGTACGATTTTGCAACTTTCAGACCACAGTGAAAGTTAATTTAACTTATTGATATTAAATGATTATACACATAACACCAAAGCGAAAATTCGCGACATTTAACGACATACACGATATATCGCGAGTTAACGAGTACGATGCACTGCTAATTTTCGCATTTTTGAGCGAAGCGTACTCTCTGGTAAGCCCAACTTATTTGCCGCGCCTTGTTCGCCTGCAATTTTCCAGTTACATAACATCAGTACGGAGATAATATGCTGCCTTTGCGCCTCATCCAGTGTAAGCGTTGGGTTAACAGCATTCGCATTACCAGCTTTTAGCGGCTGACTTAACTGCAGTGTGGGCTGTGTAGATAAAATAGCTTCTCTCTCTAACACGTTTTGCAGCTCTCTGATATTGCCTGGCCAGTCATAGGCTTGTAGTTGCCTAATAGCTTTGTTACTTAACCCCTGTAATTGCTTACCTAGCCGCTTGTTAATTTGCACAATTAAGTTTTGACATAAATAAGGTATATCTTCTTTTCGCTCTTTTAGTGCTGGCACTTTGATAGGAAACACGTTTAAACGATAATATAAGTCCATTCTAAACTGCCCTGCTTGTACCATTTCCCACAAGTTACGATTGGTTGCAGCAATGATACGAATATCAACTTTTAGGGTTTGGCTGCCCCCTACTCGCTCAAATTCGCGCTCTTGTAATACTCGTAATAATTTACTTTGTGACTCTAACGGCAGCTCTGCCACTTCATCTAAAAATAAAGTGCCCTTATCAGCAAGTTCAAAACGCCCTTTACGTCGCTCATTTGCGCCGGTAAACGAGCCTCGTTCGTGTCCAAACAACTCCGATTCTAATAAGCTAGGGGTAAACGCCGCACAATTAACTTTTATAAACGCCTGCTCATTGCGCTTGCTTAATCTATGTAAGTTACGTGCCACCAGCTCTTTGCCAGTACCGTTTTCACCAAGTATCAACACCGTACTGTCGGTTTCGCTCACTAACTGTATTTGCTGCAACATACGTTGAAATACATCACTGCGCCCTACTAACCCTGAGTCTTGCCAATCTTGATTTAGCTCGGCAGTAAGGTAGTCGTTTTCATCTTTGAGCTGCTCGCTTAAATGCTTTACTTGCGCTAAAGCATCTTGGAGCGCGGTTTGGGTTCGCTGCTGCGCTGATATATCACGAAAAACGGCTACGGCTCCGATAAGCTGGCTATTTTTATAAACGGGCGTGGAGGTATATTCAACAGCAAAGGCGCTGCCATCTTTACGCCAAAATACTTCGTTTTTAACCTCGCGGCGTTTACCATCAAACATGGTGCAGTAAATTTGGCATTCATCGGCAGGGTAAGGCGTGCCATCTGCATGACTGTGATGATGATATTGATGTATTTTTTTACCCAGCAATTCATCGGCTGTCCAACCCGTCATTCGCTCTGCCGCTGGATTTACAAACACCGCATTACCAGATAAATCAAATCCGTATATGCCCTCACCTACCGCATTAAGTAATAAAGTAGGATCGTTTAAAAAGTTTTTTATCATTGCAGACCTCGCGAAATATCGCGAGTATTATGCCAATTCTCTCCTGCTTTAGCACCTAGTAATGGCTAAATAATGCCTTAATATCTATTTTTGCTTCTAGCCGTGCTGCAATTAAATACAAGCCCGCTAGCTTACGGTGAATAAACAACGCATCAACAGGAGGCGTATGCCATTGCTGCGACTGTGCACTTAACTGCAAGCCAGCATCTTTAATATTGCTAGCAAGCGCGCTGTTTTTAAAATCAAACTCGCCGTGATAACGCAGTGGCTCGCAGGCCATTAAAAATAAATCAATCACTTTTTCTTTGTAATTGTCTTTGAGCGAATCTTTAAAATAGCCAATATCGGTGGCGGCATTGAGCACCCCCTCACGATCGTTATTACTACCAGCTTTAAATAAAGCTAGATAGGCATTACTTAGTGCTGGGGTAATTTCTCGTGTGGCACCAAAGTCAAATAATACTATTTTTTGTGATTCAGGTTGGTAATGAAAATTTGCAAAGTTAGGGTCGGTTTGGATTAAATTAAAGACAAACATTTCTTTAAAAAATAAATCAATCAGTTGCTCAGCAACCCGACTTCGCTCTGATTGTGGTAAATATGTAATGCCCTCTATAGACTTGGCATCTACATACTCCATAGTTAGCACTTGCGCAGTACTGTGCTGGGGATACACGCTAGGGACTTTGAAATGCGCGTTATCTGCTAACAGGTTTTTGTAACGTGCTAAATACTCAGCTTCTCGAGTGTAGTCGGCCTCGGCTAATAGCTGTGCTTTGGCTTCTGCCACTAAGGGTTTAATATCCAGCTCTTTAGGTAATAACCGCGATAAGGTAAGTAAAGTGATCACGTTATCTACGTCACTCACTACACTTTTTGCGATTCCAGGGTATTGAATTTTAACTGCCAGCTGCGCGCCATTTTCTTTATAAGCTAAATGAACCTGACCAATGGACGCCGCCGCAAACGGCCTAAGCTCAATATGAGAAAAACGCGATAACCAATCCTCTCCCCACTGCTCTTTTAAAACACTAACCAGTTGTTTGTGTGGCATCGGGTTGGCATCGGAGCGCAATAAAGACAGCAATTGAGCAAGTTCGGGGGTTAGTAAGTCGCCAGCATCCATTGAAAGCAGCTGCCCAAGCTTCATTGCCGCACCGCGCAGGTGTGAGAGTTGAGTGGCTAGGTTTTCAATATTTTTAGGCTGAAGCAATAAGCTTTTATTATCCCAGCCTTTACCAGAAAGCGCACTTTTAGCCCCGCCCACTAACATATTCGTGGCGACGCCAGTGGCTAATGAGCCTAACTTTGCAAAACGTGAAAGTCGAGATGTGGGAACGGATCGCTCATTAGCCATAATTAACCTAATCTATTAATAATAAGGTCAACTAATACGTTTTATTACGCCTATTGGATCTAAATTATAACCGAGGGACTAGCTTAATAGCGCCTTCCACTACTTTTAAATCTAAAGGTAAATTACTTAATAATGCCATTTTAGGATCCTTCATATTTAACTTATAAACGGGGTTAACGGCTAAAAAGGCATTCATTACATCCATGGCCTCGTTATCCAGCACTTCTAAATTACCTTTAAAGCCACCCGCATCAATGCTTGAGTCGAGTAACTTAACATTACGTAAAAATACCGCTTTTTTCTCGCTGTCATAAAAAGGGGTACCCTGTATTTGCAGCTTTAAGCGCACTGGGTACTTTAATGCAAAAGCATTAATCTCGGCGCTAGAATCTGCACCTAATAAAACATAATCACTATTATCTGGGCCAATATTAACGCTTAAATCATTCACATCAAACTGCACAGGTAAGCCCATCAGGCTAACTTTTTCACTTAATTTAGGTAACTCTTTATTTAGTAACGACTCAACCTCTGAATTTGTAAATGAATAAACCGAAATACCCTGCGTACTGTTACAGGCAGTTAAAAATAGTAGTGAAATAAAAACAAAAATTTTCATGCAAAACCCTATTGGTTAATCGTATAGGCAGTAAGTAGCCATAATAAAAAGCCGCTTTAATAGCGGCTTTTTCATTTTAGTTGATAAAAGTGATTGCGCTTAATTTACAGCAAAAATAACTTTTAACCTTGCTAGTGTGTCAGCTGTGACTGAACCCTCGCTGAGTGCTAATAACTGCTTTAAATAATAATTTAAATCAGCGTGTTCGCCACGGTGCTTATCATCAAGCATGGCTACTTGCTCTACCATTCTTTGCGCTGAGTTTTGCGAACTTACGCTCGCAAGTATTTCCATGCGCGTTAGCAGCTGCTCACAGCTCAATGCTGTTTTAACGGTACCATTGAATTGGCTCGGGACTGGCTCGTTGTTCTCAAGTGCAACAAATAAAGCATCTAAATTAGCTTGCTCATTTTTAGCCGCTAAGCCTGTCAGCTTTTCATCTATGGCTGATAACAAAGCAGACACTTTAGGGGTTAACGATTTAAACTGTGTATACCCTTTAACTTTGGTTTGTAAATCAAGTAATTGGGCTTTACCTTCTACACTATTTAATGCTGCTTCAAGCTCATTCAGTTCAGTTGTTGCCAGCTTATCTGACTCACTTTGTTCGCGTTTTTGCTGTTCAAATTCTTCGCTTCGTTTAGTGAAAGTTGCATCATTAAACTGACGGAATTTTTGCCACAATGCGTTTTCAGCTTTTAAGCCTGCAAACCCTATGGTTTGCCACTGTTGCTGTAACTGTTTTAGCTGTTGACAAGCGTCTGCTAAATTATCGCTTTGTGATAATTGCTGTGCTTGTTCAACGAGCTCATTTTTAAGTGCGGCATTGCCTTTATGAAACGCGTTAAGTGACGCTACAACCTGTTGCTGCTCTGCTTTATAACGCTCGTTTAATACGCGGTATGTTTTCGGGTCAACTTTACCCACACTTCGCCATGCTTTTTGCAAACGGTTATAGTTGCTTTCTAGTTGTTTCCAATCTAAATCAGCCGTATCAGTTGCTTGTAAATGCAGCGCATTCATATCAGCAATCAATTGCTCGCGCTCTGCTTTTGCTGCTTCACGTTGCACTTCTTGCTCAGCGAAGTAGCTGCGACAAGGGGCAAATAAAAGCTCAATTTTTTCATCAAACTCGTTGCCCTGTTGTTTCTCTTGCTCTGTATCAAGGCGTCCTAGCTCGTTCCAACGCTTGCGAAGTACTTTAACTTGATCAGCGCGCTGTTGTGGATCGTTACACGGCTCATCAACTAACGCTGTTACTTCTTCTAAAAGTGCTGCACGTTTTGGTGCAGCCGCATATTTTTGCCAATCTTTAGCATCGGCTAATTGCGCTTCTAGGTCTGCTTTTAAGTTAACCAGCGGCTGTTGGTATTTCTCAGTTAGGGCATTAAATAACTCTTCGAAGCCTTTAAATACACCAAATGCAACGTTAAAGCGCCCTTCTTCAATTAAACGTTTTACATCACGTGCCTTGCGTTTAGCTTGGCTTTGCGTTTTTTCAAGCGGCTTAGTGAGTTCGCTCATTGCGGCTAAAAATTGCTTTTTATGGCTGTTAAGCTGAGTTTTGAATGACGCTTGTAAATCAGTGCTAAGTACATTTAGGTGACTACGTGCAGTTTTAAATGTGTCATTGAACGCTGTTAACTGTTGATCGTAATCGCTAAGTTGCTCTGCAGGTTTTATTTCAATAAGCGTACTGTAGGCAATTTTATATTCTTTGATCGCCGTAGTTAGCTCAGGTAACTTGGCTACTTGTAAAAATAGTTGCTCAAGCTTATTAATCACTTGTTTTGATTGCTGATCAGCCATCAATTGCGTTTTATCTAGTGTGTCTTTTGCTTGTGCTACTTTTGCATTAAGCCAATCTTGCTGAATTTGCTCTGGGGTTTCTAATCCAAGTTGCAATGCATTTTCAATTTCTTCACTTAATGCTTCTAACGTAGCTAACGCTAACACTTGGCGCTGTTGCTGCGCTACGCGTTGCTGCTCTATTTCATGTTGCGCTTTTAAGGTTGCAATGTGTGCATCAAGCTTATCGGTAATTGATATATATTTAGCATCAAGGGTTTTTACATGTTCTTCACTTAGCCATTTTAATTCAAGAGCTTGCCACTGCGCCATGAGTTCTGCAGCTTGTGAGTCAACAATGGCGTAGTCATTTTTATCACGCAATGCATTAAGCTTGGCTAAAATAACACGGGTTGCGTTTTCAACTTGCGATGGCATTTCAAGCGCTAAACGCTCGTTTTCAAGATGACTTTCTAGCGCAACTTTGGCTTCACCTTGAGCATGCTTTAACAGTGCTTTAGTTAACTGCTGAGTAATGACTAAATCAACTAACTGTTTTTGCAGCTCTTCGTTTGCTTCTTTAAAGGCTTTTTCAATCAGTTTAGGGTTAGCTAGGCGTTTTAATAGCTTAACTCTCACTTGCAATTCTTTTTCAGCAAATGCTAGTTTTTCAAGGGTTTTAACCGGTGCAAAGCGTTCAATGTACTCATTTTTAATCTGCGCCGACAAGCTACTTTCACTGTTTAATACAGCCGATGAGATTTGTTGTTCAGCAACATCTTTCAATGCCTGATCTTGTTTGTAAGCTTTCCACCACAGTGGTAAGTCGTTTACTTTTTGCAGTGCTTTACGACGAATTTCAGCCGATGAGTCTTCAAGGGCTAAGGTGCTTAAAATTGTTACGTCACGTGCCACATCAAGTTTTTCAATCGCATCTAAACGAACTTGTTGCTTTGGGTGTTTCCATTTTGGTGTAAAAAGGTGTTTAAAGATCATTTTCACTGAACCTAGCTATTTCGTTATCTGATTTGAATTCTTTTTGTAGTTGCGCTTTGGTTTTTTGGATCATTTCTCCATCTGCACCAATGGTAAACTGCTCGTTTGATTGTGCTACTTTTGCTTGATACAACATCACAAGTTGGACTGTTTGTTGTTTTTGTTCATCTGATAAAGGTGTGCCATCTGGCCACTTTCCTGTTGATGCACCATATTGTAGGCGCTCAAATAATTCTGGAGTAATATTCTGTACTAAGTTGTCAATATTCATGTCATTTTTTCTTTTTCAGAGTCACTAAAATAATACGGTTAATAAGGTACCAAATACAGCCAATGCCTATCGCTGAGGTATACGCATACCACTGAAGTGTTTTTTCTTGAGGTTGTAGGAAGTACAAACAAAAGAAGCCACCTAAAAATAAGATCAGCGCTAAAAAGGAGTGGTTCATAAACATTTGCTGCTTTTTAATTCGCTGCTCACGTTGAAGTTGTTGAACTTGCTCGGCATTTAATTCAGCAACGTTACTTTGGCAATGTGGACACTGCGAATGTTTATCTGAAATTGATTTTGCACATTTGGGGCAACGAATAATCGCCATACATCTCTCTCCATACTACGCATAAAAAAAGCGCCTCTCGGCGCTTTTCATTGTACTTGTTTTATTGCTCTTTGTCTTTTTTGAATTTAACCCAATAGTTCATATTAGGTTATTAGGGTCTGTTTATTCAGCGTCTTTTGATTGCTTTTCAAGGCGCTTTTCCCAGAAGGTGGCGTTTTTAATCCCTAACTTAACGGGATCAAATGTGATTTGGCCACCTTTTTTCTTCTGGTCTTCATAATCACTCAAACATGTTAAGGCCGGTTTAGCGACAAAGAAAATGGCTAATATACCCAATATGTTGATCCACGCCATTAAGCCAACGCCTATGTCGCCAATAGTCCAAATATAACCGGAACTGTTAACCATGCCGTAGGCTACCATAAACATAATCATAAGTTTTACCACTACAAGCGGAATACTTCCTTTAAAGTAGCGATTTAAGTACGCGATATTCGTCTCAGCAATGAAGTAATAAGCCAGTATGGTGGTAAAAGCAAAGAAGAATAAAGCGATACCTACAAACGCTTCTCCAAAGCTACCGAATACACTAAACAACGCCATTTGGGTGAATGCTGCTGATCCCACTTCAGTTGCCGCATCCACATTTTGGATTATAAACTGCCCTTCTGGCAAAGTGCCGACTACATTGTATTGCTGCGTCATTAAAATCATTAATGCCGTTGCTGTACATACAAAAAGTGTATCAACATAAACAGAAAAAGCTTGCACTAAACCTTGCTGTGCAGGGTGATCAACTTCTGCTGCCGCCGCTGCATGAGGACCTGTACCTTGACCGGCTTCATTAGAATAGATACCACGCTTAACACCCCAGCCAATTGCAGCGCCAAAGCCTGCTTGAGCTGTAAATGCATCACCAATAATAAGCGAGAAAATGCCTGGTACTTTGTCTATGTTTAAAAATACGATAATTAAGGCCAGTACGATGTAACCAAGCGCCATAAATGGCACTACAATTTGCGTAAAATTAGCAATACGCTTTATACCACCAAAGATAATAAACGCTAAAACGATTAGAATAATGGCCAACGCAACCAGTTTAAAACTACCTACGTCACCAAAACTTGTAGACACCATAGTGCCATCGCCAAATACTTGAGTGAATGCGTTGCCCACAGCATTTGCTTGCACGCCCGGCAGGAAAACCCCACACGCTATAATTGCCGACACAGCAAATAATACAGCCAGCCACTTTTGCCCTAAACAACGATCAAAATAATACGCTGGACCACCGCGGTATTGGCCGTCTTCTTCTAACTTATAAATTTGACCTAATGTTGATTCTGCGTATGCAGTACTTGCACCTAAAAAAGCAACAACCCACATCCAGAAAATAGCGCCAGGGCCACCAAAACCAATTGCGGCTGCCACACCGGCAATATTACCAACCCCTACTCGGCCAGATAATGAAACAGCAAGAGCTTGAAAAGATGAAATTCCTTTTTCTGAGGTGTTAGGGCTAAATAATAGCTTACACATTTCTTTAAAATGTCTAACTTGAGCAAATCGAGTTAGTACGGAGTAAAATAAGCCTGCGCCTAGGCATAAATAGATGAGTGCATCACTCCAAACAACATCATTAACGGCGCTTACAAAAGCTTCCATGAACATCCTCACAGTTATATTTATTATTATTAATTACCATACTCTGCTACTCAGAATACCTGTCATAAGCTTTACGAAATAAGGGGTTAATCTTTTCCGTTTTTCTTATTGTTCAATCGATATTAACTTAAGTGCCCAACCTTGTTAACAGTTAATTTTCAAAACAGCTTATTGTTTATTTATATTGAGCCTGCTAAGACAAGGTTTAACTAAGTGCAAATTGATTTAGACTATATGGTATTAAATCTGTCGAGAAGGTGTATTGAAACGTTTTAGTGCTGTGGTGGGTAAATGATTCTTATTTTTTGGTGCGGTTGGTTTAGCTAAAAGTAAAAAGGGTATCAATATTATTGATACCCTTTGAAACAAACGTTTTATCTTAAGTTGTCTACAACATTAACAATGGCTGCTAAAGTATCTTGTCCAAATTGATATGAACGACGATCTGACCAACCATAATCTGGATCGGGTAAGTCATTATTATCTTTAAATGGCATTTCTACTGTGTAAGTCAGTGCTTTAAATTCTTCTGCTGTCGCTGATGAACCTACTGTTAAGTTAGCTTGACCTGGTTCGTCTTTATCGTAGCCATGCGTATCTTGAAACTCTGGAGTAATAGTTAAAAGCGCGGCTTTAAAGCTATCTTCTAGGCCTTTTAGGCGTGCATCATAGCTTGGTATGCCTTCACTACCGGCAACAAAGTTATATGGAATGGCTTCATCACCATGAATGTCTAGGTGCATGTCTAAGCCGGCTTCGCGCATTTTATTAAGCACTAAGTAAACTTCTGGGCTGTTTTCCATGCTGGGTGTTTGCCATTCACGGTTTAAGTTAACCCCTTTAGCGTTAGTGCGTAGGTGACCGCGCGCACTGCCATCTGGATTCATGTTTGGCACGATATAAAATACCGCTTTTGATAGTAACGCTGCTGCATGAGGGTCTTCATCATCAAGTAGCTTGTGTACTAAGCCTTCTACAAACCACTCTGCCATTGTTTCACCTGGGTGTTGACGAGCAGTGATCCAAATTACTTTTTTATCGGCGCTTGGCTGACCAATTTTAAGCACGCTCATGTCACGCCCATCAAGCGTTTGACCTAGTGTTTCTAGTTGGCAAATTTCTTGGCTTTGCGCCCATGCTAATAAGTCTAAATGACGATCGTAGCTGTAAGGTGCAAAGTAGGCGAAGTAAACGCTGCTGCACTCAGGCTCAAGCTCAAATGTTAATGTGCCATTTTCATACGAAGACGGTACACGGAACCATGTTTGACGGTCGTATGAAGCGACAGCTTGGTAGTCTACCCAACCATCAGGGTATGCAGACTTATCAAGATTATTAATATTTAACTGATGAAATTGATAAGGCGTTGTCTCAAGACGAAAGTGAAACCACTGATAAAACTCAGACTGATAATCTTTATTAATTTCTAACTGAATATTTAACGGATCGGTGGCTTCAATAACTTTAATATTACCACTGTCAAAATTGCTACTGATTTTCATTACAACAAACCTATTAGTTAACTGTGTGTCTTTGACTAAGGCATTTAGCCAAGAGGTAAATACGTGTCACTGCACTTTAAAAGTGTATAAACGCGTACCCAATTTAATAAAGCGTACCATAACCGCTTCACTTTAAAAATCTTCAGACCTAAAAAAGCCAGCAAGTGCTGGCTTTTCTTAATTGCTCATGTGTTTATCGAGGTAAACTTGGGAATGAGACTTCTGCCATGTCGCGCATACAGCGAACTACCTGACAGCTATAACCAAACTCATTGTCGTACCATACGTAAAGTACAACACGGTTATCATCAACAATGGTTGCTTGAGAATCAACAACACCTGCGTAACGGCTACCTACTAAATCGGTAGATACAATTTCAGTTGACGCTGTGTAATCGATTTGATCACGTAGGTCTGAGTGAAGTGCTGTTTCACGTAAAAACGCATTAAGCTCTTCAACCGTCGTGCTCTTTTCAAGATTTAAGTTTAAGATAGCTAACGATACGTTTGGTGTAGGTACACGGATTGCGTTACCTGTTAGTTTACCTTCAAGCTCTGGTAATGCTTTAGATACCGCTTTTGCTGCACCTGTTTCAGTGATAACCATGTTAAGTGCCGCAGCACGACCACGACGTTCTGCTTTGTGGTAGTTATCAATTAAGTTTTGGTCATTAGTGTATGAGTGAACTGTTTCAACGTGACCATTCTTAATACCAAACTGATCGTTTAATGCTTTCAATGTTGGTGTTATTGCATTAGTTGTACAGCTTGCAGCACATACAATTTTGTCTTCCGGTAAAATATCTTGGTTATTTACACCGTAAACGATATTTTTAATGTTGCCCTTAGCTGGCGCTGTTAATAATACTTTTGCAGCACCTTTAGATTCTAAGTGTTGACCAAGACCAGCTTCATCTTTCCAAATACCTGTGTTATCAACAACAAGTGCGTTTTCGATACCGTAAGCGCTGTAATCAACTTCGCTTGGCGAATTAGCGTAGATAACTTGAATGTAGCTACCGTTCGCTTTAATTGCATTGCGCTCTTTATCAATGGTAATTGAACCATTGAACGGACCATGGATAGAATCACGACGCAATAAGCTTGCACGTTTTTCCAAATCGCCGTCTTTACCACCACGCACAACAATAGCGCGTAGGTTTAGATCCGCATAAGGGCCTGATTTTTCAATTAACAAACGTGCTAATAAGCGACCGATACGACCAAAGCCGTAAAGTACTACGTCACGTGGCGCTTTAGGCTCAGAATCAACAATTTCAGCTAGCTCGTCTTTAACGAACTCTTCTACTGAACGGCCATTCGCAGCATCTGTGTATAAATAGCTGTATGCTAATTTACCAATATCGATACGGGCAGAATTTAATTCGATTTTGCTAATAGCTTCTAAGAATGGGAAGCTTTCACGTAGGCGAAGTTTAGTTCCTTCAAACTGAGCTACTGATTTGTGAGACTTAATAATATCTATAGTGCTTGAGTTTACTAATGGACGGCCGTAAACAGCGATTTCAATACCACGATTACGGTACAATTTACCAATAATTGGTTGCATGCTTTCAGCGTAATCTTGACGTTCTTGCCAGCTACTTGTGTATTCTAACTCGTGAGATGAGGTCATTTTTTTTACCTAATTAAACAATTTTGAACGGATAGCCTAAGAATGTATCGAATTTTGAGAGCAACACATTCCTTCGGGCAGGCCTATTCTAATTTAATCTCATTTTATTCTCCACT
The DNA here is from genome assembly GCF_054968565.1 of Pseudoalteromonas sp. G5_S1_54_S4. Classification (NCBI taxonomy): domain Bacteria; kingdom Pseudomonadati; phylum Pseudomonadota; class Gammaproteobacteria; order Alteromonadales; family Pseudoalteromonadaceae; genus Pseudoalteromonas; species Pseudoalteromonas sp. G5_S1_54_S4. The sequence continues at coordinate 39,012 of NZ_JBQKUL010000037.1, forward strand.
GTTAGAGACTAAAGTTTAGGCTAGAATAATACTTTATTGATAATTGAGAGACTCGGATGGCTTTTAAGCGCATAACCCTCGCCTTTGCAATTTTGCTTACAGGCTGTGAAGAATCTTTAACCGTTGAAGATATTTGCGTTCAATCGCCTGCCATGTGTAATGATCTTAACCAAGATAGTCACTGTAAAGCGCAGCGAGAACATACTATTTTTTCTCGTCACCTTGAATCTTTACAACATACCGATGAGCACAAATATCAATTACTCAAAGCGTTTGAGCATTACAATCAATGTATTGCTTTGGCAGCCAACATTCAGCACATAAAATTAAAAAGCAAAACCACGGCTCGCCGACGTGCCCACTTAACGAGCATGAGGGAAATGGCGCGGATTTATCAACAGACAAAACACACCAGCCATCCGGGCTTGCTTTATTATCATTGGTCAAGAAACAATGACGAAAGTGCATTAACACGTTTGCTCGCTTTAGAACATACTGCAGAAGTTGAACAAAGTGCTGAGATGCAATTTTACTTAGCGTCTTATTACATTAAGGTTGATGAAGATAAAGCGATTAATTTTTTATACAACACGCTAGCGCTGAATAAAGCCAAGAATGAACCGAACCCTGAAATATATATGTCTTTGATCAGCCTGTTTTATAAACATCAACAATATAAACATGCTTATATTTTTGCCAAAATAGCTCAGCTCTCTGGTATTGAACATATTGATATACTGTTAATTGAGCAACAATTAATAGCACAAGGAAAGAATTTAGAGAGTTTAGATAGGTTAGCCGAGCAGACTTTGCAGCAAATAGATCAAGGAAAGTTTATTTCCCCCCGGAAATAATAAAACAGATACAAAAAAGGCAGCTTACGCTGCCTTTTTGTTTATTTCTTGCTTGTGCCTACTTCAACACGGGTTTTTAACTTTTGCCCCGGTCTAAAGGTAACCACGCGACGTGCTGAAATTGGGATATCTTCTCCCGTTTTCGGGTTACGTCCCGGCCTTTCTTTCTTATCTCGAAGATCAAAGTTACCAAATCCAGAGAGCTTAATCTGCTCGCCTTTTTCAAGCGCTGAGCGGATTTCTTCAAAAAACGCTTCAACTAAATCTTTGGCATCTTTTTTATTGATCCCGAGCTTTTCAAATAGGTGTTCAGCTATGTCGGCTTTAGTAAGCGCCATATCTAGTCCCTCAACGATGCATTAAACTGTTCGGCCAGTGCGGCCACCACGTTATCAACTACCTGATTGATATCTTTCTCTTCGAGTGTTCTATCAACCGCTTGCAGTGTTAGAGCAATCGCCAAACTCTTATAATTTGGCTCAATACCTTTGCCCTTATACACATCGAATAAGTTTAGGTCAACCAATTGATTTCCGCCAACTTTTCCGATGACGTTTAAAATATCACCTATTTTAACGCTGTCTTGTACTAAAATAGCGATGTCGCGGCGATTTGATGGGAATTTAGACACCCCAACAGCCTGCGGTAAATTTCTTTTTTCTAATGCCGACATTTCAATTTCAAACACAAAAGTAGCGTTATTGATATCTAACGATTTTTGCGCCTGAGGGTGTAATGCACCAAAGAAACCTACTTTTTTTCCATCAACATAAATAACGGCTGATTGACCAGGATGAAGGCCATCTGATTGCTCGGCTTTAATTTCAAAGCGGCTAACATCGTTGGTAATAGCAAGTAATGCTTCAACATCCCCTTTTAGGTCGTAAAAATCAACGTTACGTTTTTCTTCAACCCAATGTTCGCCATGCACAAGCCCGGTAATAACACCACCAATAACCGGCACTTGGTAAACGCCATTTTCTGCGCTTTCATCGCTGATAAACTTAAGGCCGTGTTCAAATAAGCGAATACGTGGCTGCTGGCGGTTTTGGTTATACGCAACAGATGCCAATAAGCCAGGCATTAAGCTTACACGCATCGCTGACATTTCAATTGAAATTGGGTGCGGCAATACCAATGCGTTACACTCTGGATGTAAAATAGCTTGCGCTTTAGGATCAACAAAACTGTAAGTAATGGCTTCTTGATAGCCACGGGTTACTAGCGCATTACGAAAACGGCTCAGTGCAACAGTTGACTCATCATGTGTGGTCATTTTAAGTTTTGCAGTTGGTGCCACATTAGGAATACTGTTGTAACCGTATACACGTGCTACTTCTTCAATTAAATCTTCTTCAATACGAATATCAAAGCGGTAGCTTGGTACATCAGCGCTCCAGCTATCATTGTCAAATTTAACATCAAGACCTAAACGCGTAAGTATATCGGTTACTTTAGCATCGTCAATGTGATGACCAATAACACGGTCTAAACGTGAACGACGTAAACGCACTTCAGTTACTTTTGGTAGTTTATCTGTAGCAACAGCTTCAACGATTGGACCTGCGTTACCACCTACAATCTCCAGAAGTAACGCTGTAGCGCGCTCCATGGCATCGTGTTGTAGTGCAAAGTCGACGCCACGCTCATAGCGATGAGATGCATCAGTGTGCAAACCATAGCTGCGTGCTTGTCCTGCAATAGCCACAGGGTTAAAGAATGCGCTTTCTAACAGGATATCAGCTGTTTTGTCAGTAACGCCAGATTGCTCACCACCAAAAATACCAGCAATGGCTAGCGCTTTATGATGATCGGCAATCACTAATGTCGATTCATTTAATTTAGCCGTATTACCGTCTAATAAAACCAGCTCTTCACCTGGGGTTGCACTACGTACTTTAATTCCACCATCAATCGCATTTAAATCAAATGCATGCATTGGGTGGCCAAGCTCTAGTAATACAAAGTTAGTCACATCAACAACCGGATCAATTGAACGTACACCACTACGACGTAGCTTTTCAACCATCCATAATGGCGTCTCAGCGTCTAGGTTAATGCCCTTAATAACACGCCCTAAATAGCGAGGACAGGCATCATCGTTAACCAACTCAATAGATACTTTGTCTTCAATTGTCGGGGTTACCGCTGGAATGCTTAATGTATTTACATCAATACTGTTAAGTACGCCGACTTCGCGGGCAAGCCCTTTAATACCTAAACAGTCGCCACGGTTAGGTGTTAAATCTACGTCAATAATGTTGTCATCAAGCGCTAAATATTCGCGTAAATCGGCACCAATAGGCGCATCAAGTGGCAATTCCATAATGCCATCGCCTTCTTCACTAATACCTAGCTCATCAAACGCACATAACATGCCGTGTGAAGGCTGACCACGAAGTTTGGCTTTTTTAATTTTGAAATCGCCTGGTAACACTGCGCCAACAGTGGCAACTGCAACTTTAATACCTTGGCGGCAATTTGGTGCACCACAAACAATATCAAGCAGTTCATCACCACCAACATTAATTTTTGTTACACGTAGTTTATCTGCATCAGGGTGCTGGCCACACTCAACCACTTCACCTACCACAACGCCATTAAATTTGGCTGCTGCCGGCTCAACGCCATCTACTTCTAAACCAGCCATTGAAAGCTGTTCCGAAAGAGCTTGCGTATCAATTGCAGGATTTACCCACTCTCTTAACCACTTTTCACTAAATTTCATTTTATCTCTTCACTCTTAACGGAACTGGTTTAGGAATTTTAAGTCATTTTCGAAAAACGCACGTAAATCGTTTACGCCGTAACGCAACATGGTTAAGCGCTCAACACCCATACCAAAAGCGAAACCTGTGTATTTTTCAGGATCGATGCCTACAGACTTAAGTACGTTAGGATGAACCATGCCGCAGCCTAATACTTCTAACCATTTACCGTCTTTACCCATCACGTCCACTTCTGCTGAAGGCTCTGTAAACGGGAAGAATGAAGGACGAAAACGAATTTCCATGTCTTCTTCAAAAAAGTTACGTAAAAAGTCATGTAAAATACCTTTAAGCTCAGTGAAGCTTACATCAGTATCAACCATCAACCCTTCCACCTGATGGAACATAGGCGTGTGTGTTTGGTCGTAATCGTTACGGTATACACGCCCTGGCGAAATAATACGCAGTGGCGGTTGCTCAGTTTCCATAGTACGAATTTGTACACCACTGGTTTGAGTACGTAAAACCAACTTAGGATTAAAGTAAAAGGTATCGTGATCGGCGCGAGCTGGGTGATGCTCTGGAATATTTAACGCATCAAAGTTATGAAAATCATCTTCAACTTCAGGGCCTGATTTAACAGCAAACCCAAGTTCACCAAAGAAGCTTTCAATACGCTCAATGGTGCGAGTTACTGGGTGCAAACCACCCGATGGCATAACACGCCCAGGTAAAGTTACATCGATTGTTTCTGCCGCTAGTTTTTCTTCTAATGCTTTACTTGCTAACAATTCACGCTTGTCATTAATCGCAACTTGCACGTCTTGCTTAGCTTGGTTAATTACTTGGCCTGCTTCTTTACGTTCTTCAGGGGCAATTTTACCTAACGTTTTAAGTAAGCTGGTAATTTCGCCTTTTTTACCAAGATAGTTAACCCTGATCTCTTCTAGCTGCGCGATTTCACTTGCACTGGCTACCGCCTCAAGTGCTTGCGCTAATATGTTTTCTAAGTTCATTCGATACCTGATCTTTCACAGAAGGTGATTACAATTTAGTTAGCTAATGATAACTGAAAGCAGGGTCTAGATTCTAGACCTACTACAGCTTTAGCGTTGATTTTATAAAAGGAATAGTCAATTTTCGTTGTGCAGCCATGGATGCGTGATCTAATTTGTCTAATACATCCAATAAAGCACGCATATCACGACTCAAACGCGTTAATAAAAATCGCGCACATTCATCGCTCAGTTCAAGCCCACGCATATTTGCACGCTTAACCAGCGCCTGTGCTTTATCATCGTCACTCATAGAACGAATTTGAAACGTAGTGCCCCACTTTAAACGGGATTCTAAGTCAGGCAAGCTAATATTAAGCATGTTAGGCAGTAAATCGGCAGTCACTACCAGCATTTTATTGGGCTCATTAAAGCGATTAAAAAAGTTAAATAACGCTTTTTCCCATGCATCATTGCCTGCTACCAAGTGCACATCATCAATACACAATACATCCAATGCTTCAAGCCCATCTAAAACCATTGGTCCAAAATGAATGACCTCGCGCATGGAAAGCAGCATATTAGATAAGCCACGCTCTTGTGCCTGAATACAAGTGGCATATAGTAAGTGAGATTTACCAGAATCTCCTAAGCCACACAAATAGGTATACTGAAAAGAGTGAGCAAGCTTAGAAAAGCTATCTTTGAGATGATTTACCTCGAGTGAGTCTTCACCGCCAAAGTAGGATGCAAATGTTTCATCGTCCGGTAAAGTAACCGGCAATGCCATTTGTATTGGCTCTTGAGTTAGCATTAATTTACAACCCATTGATACTCTAGGCTTTGCTCATCAACTATGTGATAAAAAGCACGAGGATCAACATAGTCTTTAAAGGCGTTATCCAGGCCAAGGGCTTTTTTAAGGTCACTCACAGTCCCCGTATGATGAAGCTCAAACTCAACCGAATCGGGTGTTTTGCGTAAAATAACAGCTTGAGTTACTACGCTTAGATTCATTAAGCGGCGCTTAGCCAATTCAATATCAACAAAGCTCTCAGTCCCTTTTAAAGTTAAATTGGCAGTACGCTGCTCATAATAAGCATTAGGATCAATCGCATATTCACCAGCTAAACCTTGTGCTAAATCATCAATCATTTGCGCAACAATTTGCTGTCTATAGCCAGTGATACGGTTAGATTCAAACATTTCATCATTGGTAAAGCGCCAATCTAGTACCCAATTATCAGAGTTAAACGCTTGATACATTCTAGCAGTAATACTTCGCTCAGCACTGTAGCGTTTAGATGCCTCTTCTACAGGCCCAGAAAAATTTCCCCAAACTTCAGGGACACCAACAAGCCGTCTGTCTTGTAAATCGAGTAAAGGCACAACAACCGGTAAACCGCGGCGGCTTGCTTTGTCGTAAATCAGTTGCTCTAACTGAGGATAACTCTCTTGAGTAACCAGCTCTCGCTGCCTGTTATCTTCAATGCCTAACCAGATGGCAACCAGTGGACGTTGAGCTCCCCACAAAGGCAAATTAAGATCTTTTATTAGTGCATTGATCTTTCGCGCTTCAAATTTAACTAGTAACTTAAGCGTTCCAGGAATACGCTCATCGTATTCAAATTTCAGCATATAATCAGATATATCTTTGGTGCGTTGCTGTGCTATCTGATTTTCATCTGCACTTTTATCACCACTCACTTTTACTAGTACGTTAAGAAGCGCTTTGCGACTAGCGTCTAAACGCGCATCACGAGATTTATCTTCTACGACCAAAATATCTTGATATAGATCAGTTACTTCAACTGCAGATACAGAAACACAAAAGAAAATGGATAAGGCGCTAATTAATAATCTATACACAGGCAAATCATTCTTGGTTTTAAACTGTTTTGATCCTAAATCAAAGCCACTAACAAAGCAAAATTATATTTTTACAGTGACTAAAGCTGCTGATTAAGTCGAACTTTC
>NZ_JBQKUL010000038.1:0-44051 GCF_054968565.1 Pseudoalteromonas sp. G5_S1_54_S4
TGTGTACAATATACCCTAGGTAATGCGCAATTTACCTTAACAGGAACCCATTACTTTGAGCAAAATGATATTAGTGCTTACGAAACGGCAACGGATGGCTATACATTAATTGATTTACAAGCCAATTATCAGCTTGATTTAGGCGAGGTTGGCACGCAGCTATACCTAAGTGTTGATAATATAACTGATGAGCTTGGTTTCGTGCATAGTTCATTTATTAAAGATACGGCACCTCTTCCTGGACGTAACTTCCAATTTGGCGTTAGAGGCTACTTTTAAAACGCGCTCTTTAATCAGACAATAAAAAACCGCATTCGTAATAATGAATGCGGTTTTTTTACAACTAAATTCTAATTAAAGAATTGCGTGTAACTCAACGTCAAATACTAGAGTTGAGTAAGGTGCGATTGCAGCACCGGCACCACGTTCACCATAAGCAAGCTCATGAGGAACGTATAAACGCCATTTAGTACCTACTGGCATCATTTGTAATGCTTCAGTCCAACCTTTGATCACGCCACCTACTGGGAATTCAGCAGGTTGACCGCGCTCGTATGAGCTATCAAAAACAGTACCGTTTACTAAAGTACCGTGGTAATCAACACGTACTGTAGACTCTGCAGTTGGCTTTTCGCCTTCACCTGTTGCAAGTACTTCGTACTGAAGACCTGACTCAGTAACTGTAATTTCAGGACGTTTTGCGTTTTCTTCTAAAAATGCAATACCTTCAGCAGCCAATACTTTAGCTTCTTCTTCACGACGAGCTTGGATCTCTTCGTTGATTTTCTCAAATGCAGCTTGGATCTCAGGGATCTCTACTTGAAAAGCACTGCCTGCATACGCATCTTTCATGCCTTCAAATACTGAATTTAAGTTTAAACCTTCAAAAGGGTTAGCCTTAAGTTGCTCACCCATTTGTAAGCCAATACCGTAACTTGCTTTTTCAGCATCTGTAGTAAAATTATCTGACATAATGTGTTATTCACGTTTTGTTAGTTAAAAGACCCGTATATGCTATCACAAAATAAAAGCCGTTTGGGGCTAGTTTTTATTGAGTTTTTCTTTAATTAAACCAATAGCAAAGGTACATACAGGTAAACTGAGCAAAATTCCAACAAGTAAGCTCATCGACAATAATCCAGCCACACCGACCAGTAAAAGAGGCACAGCCACCAAACCGATAATGCCAATGTAAAACGCACCCCACACTGGCCAAAAATGATCGTATTTTGTGATTAAATGCCCGGATAAAAGATTAAATCCGATGCCATATAAGAAAGTCATCATCAGCGCATTATCTGGGTATGCATCAATGGCCATTTTTTGTAATAACGATATGGCACTTTGGTAACAATAACCAAACACAGTCCATAGCAGGATGTGCTTGAGTAAACGTTTAGAAAAGGATAACTCCGGGGACTGTGACATAATAAAGCTCCAGATAGCAAAAAACCGCCAATAAGGCGGTTTTTTAAATAATGGTGGAGAGATAGGGATTTGAACCCTAGAGGGGCTATAAACCCCTGCCGGTTTTCAAGACCGGTGCATTCGACCACTCTGCCATCTCTCCGTACGGCGCGCATAATAAGATCATACGCTTAGCTTGTAAAGCCCTATTTTACTAAAACCGGTTAAATAAATCAGGATAGTCATAAACCCTAGTAATATTGTTTAGGTCTGCGGGCAATCCAAGAACATACTAAACACACCAGTAAGCTGGCAGTTAAAAATGCAATACTTTGAAATATTAAATCGAAGCGGTTTAAATCATCACTTGGGATCACAACTAACACAAACGAAGGTAGGACGGTGAATAATAGAACATAGCAGCATATTTTAAAGGCTCTGCCAAAATCAAATCGTCGAGACTGTTGCATCCACCATGTTAGCAGTACTAGGACACCCATCGCACTTGCAGCAATAAATTGAGCTGCTTGTGTATTCATTGCAACATAAAATGTCGCAAGCGCGCCAACAACACCCCAGATTGACCAAGCAAACCAGTTTTCTTTTTCACGTAAAAATAAATTTCCCATCATTTTCGTCTTCTTTATCGTTATTATTGGTAAGACTTTCCATACATTACCAAAAAACAACCGATTAAAAAACAAACTGAAGAAGATTTATTGCGTATGGTGCTTCCGTGCGCTTCTCGCAGCTACAATATTAACCGCGGTAGTGTAACACGATTAACTTAATGAATTATGACTATATTGAATATAAAAAGTTCATCCTATTGCTACAAAAAACTAAAATAGTTTTCTGGTTTATGGCGCGGTGACTTTTTACACTCAACTGCTGGCGTCCCTAAATACAAATAACCCACTATTTCATCATCATTGTTTAAGTTAAGCGCGTGTTTAACACTGGGGCTTTGTGCAAAGTAACCTGTGCGCCAAATACCGCCAAGCCCTTGTGAAAATGCGGCTTGTTGCATAGCCAGCACGCCACAGCCTGCACTTTGAACTTGTTCTATTCTTGGTACTTTTGGATGTTGTTGATATTTTGCAATGGCAATAATGATCATGGGTGCTCTAAGGGGTAACTCTTTAGCGCGATTAATTACTTTTTCAGCTTGCTGCTCGGCCAAAGCGCTTTGATAATAAATTTCACCCAACTTATGACGTGCATCCCCTTGAACAATAATATATTGCCAAGGCGCAATACAGCCATGATCAGGAACTCTGAGCCCAGCCTGCTGAATAATGTTTAGTTGTTCTTCATTAGGGCCTGGCTCTGTCAGTTTTGCATCTGACTGGCGGGTTAATAAAAGCTCAATAGCATCCATTATAATTACTCAAAAGACAAAACAATAGCATACCATTGAAACCCTTAGGTTAAAATATAATGGGCACCCCGCTGTTATTATTTGCTTATCAAGAAAGTACCTAGGTTAACCTGAGCTGCACATAAGAAATGGAACTAAATGCCCTTGCGGTGATCAGATCTTTCGACCAAGAAACATAAGATTACCGAGGCAAGGGCATGAATAACTTAGATGCAATTTACGTAGATGTCGATGATTTTTGTTTATTGTTTGAACCTCAGTGGCTTAAACACCTAATAGAATCAGGTGAGAAGCAACGCATTAAGCCGTCTCGACTATCCTCTAGCGAAGTGATGACTATTCATCAATCAGGTTATCGCGACTTTAAAACTTACTACACCAAATTTGTTTGTCAGTATTGGCGACATTATTTTCCTGATTTAGTCAGTTATACACGTATGTTGAAGTTACTTCAAGCCACGTTACCTGCTCTGTGTAGCTATCTGAAGCAGCGCTTTGATAAACCAACAGGCATTGCATTTATCGATTCTACTTCTCTCAAGGTGTGTCACAACATGCGTATTCCTCGCCACCAAGTTTTCGCGGGAAAAGCCAAGCGGGGTAAAGGAACAATGGGCTGCTTTTATGGGTTTAAACTTCACCTCATCATGAATGATGAAGGTGGTTTATTAGCAGTAAAAGTGACAGCTGGGAATGTTGATGATAGACAGCCGGTGTTAGATATGGTCGATAATGTTACAGGTAGTTTATACGCTGATAAAGGTTATGTATCTGCAAACCTAAAAGCGGAACTTGCTGAGCAAGGCATTGATTTTATTACAGGTCAACGAAGTAATATGAAACGTCAGCCAATATCATCTTGGGATAGAGCGATGTTATCAAAGCGTTTTATCATTGAAACAGTTTTCGACCAACTGAAAAATATGGCTCAAATAGACCATACAAGGCACCGCAGCTGCATCTCATTTATGGTTAATTTAATGGCTGGATTAATTGCCTATACCTTTCAGACTAAAAAGCCGAGTATTAAAGTGACTCGGCTTTAATTCTTATGCAGATCTGAGGTTAGGTTAAAAAAGTACACAAATAATATCGCAACCCAAATAGCCGTGTATTTGTACCATTACAAAGTGACGCTCGCCTTTTGCGTGTAAATAATTAGGTCGAACTAATGAGAGGCTTTATCGATTTAATTTTGCCAGTTAAGCGTTGTAGCCGAGGCACCATTGAAAATCGCAATAGCGTATTTATTAGCTATACAAGGAATGGGGTAAGGTAAAAAACAACAATATAAGGGTCTGATTAAAAGTTAACTATCTTTAAAAAATAATCAGACCCGTGTACTTACTTAAATTGCATATTAAATACTGCGTGCAACTTGTAAAGCTTCAAATATAGCGCGCTTGGCATCAATAGCAGCAGCGAGTTTAGCGCCACCAATAACATGAACCTTGGCGTCCTCTGCTTGTGCCTTAAATAGCTCGTCGTTAGACACTTGACCAATACAGGCAATAACCGTATCGACTGGCAGTACTTGAGTTTCACCAGCAACACTAATGGTTAGGCCGTTTTTATCAAAACGATGGTATTGGCAATTGGCAATTTGTTTAACACCATGTTGTTTGGCAACTTGACGATGGATCCAACCAGTAGTTTTACCTAAGTCACCACCAAAGCGCCCTGCACTGCGTTTTAGCATATAGAGTTGACGTTCATCTTTATGCGGCTGAGGTTCACACTCTATGCCCCACTGGGTTTTAAAGTCGCTGATGCTTTGTGATTTATGTTCGCTTAAAAATGCCACCATATCAAAACCTATACCGCCTGCGCCTAAAATCGCAATCGAATTACCCAGCTCTACTTCACCGCGTATAACTTCATCGTAAGCAAATACACGCTTATCATCGCTGCATTTAATCGTAGCTTCACGTGGTCTTACACCCGTGGCAAAAACCACATCGTCAAACTGGCTCAGCATACTATCATCAAATGCTTTGCCTAATTCAATGGTGACGTTTAAACGCTTAAGTTCATTACTAAAGTAAGCCAATGTATGGTTAAAGTCTTCTTTACCTGGTATTTGCATGGCTAAATTAAACTGCCCACCCATATGCTGCTTTTGGTCAATAAGCGTTACATTGTGACCTTTTTGCGCTAAGTAACAACTTGAAGAAAGCCCAGCAGGACCCGCTCCAACCACTAATACATTTTTAGCTGTTGCGGCTTTTTCTAGAGGGTAATCAAGTTCAAAACCCGCTTGTGGGTTAACTAAGCACGTGGCACGTTTACCTTTAAATACGTGGTCTAAACAGCCCTGATTACATCCAATACAAATATTAATATGCTCAGATTGCTTAGCCGCGTATTTATTAAAAAATTCAGGATCAGCTAATAATGGACGCGCCATAGAGATTAAATCAGCCTCACCCGCCGTTAAAATATCATTGGCAATTTCTGGTGTATTAATGCGGTTTACGGCAATAACAGGCACGCTAATAACATCTTTTAAACGCTTTGACGCTTCTTTAAATGCACCTGGGGGTACCATGCTTGCAATTGTCGGTACCCGTGCTTCATGCCAACCAATGCCAGTATTGAAAATATCAACACCTGCTTTTTCAAGTGCAATAGCTTGTTGTGTTACTTCCTCAGGAGTTGAGCCATTCGGAATTAAATCGATAACAGACAGTCTAAAAATAATTAGAAATTTATCTGAAACTTTAGCTCTTACTGCTTTTACAATCTCAACAGCTAAACGCATTCTGTTTTCAAGACTGCCACCAAACTCATCGTCTCGTTTGTTTGTATGCGGTGCCATAAATTCATTAATTAAGTAACCTTCAGAGCCCATCACCTCTACGCCGTCGTAACCTGCTTTTTCTGCTAAATATGCAGAGTGAGCAAAATCTTTAATGGTTTTTTTAATTGAACTTAAAGACATAGCCTTAGGTTTATAAGGGTTGATCGGTGCTTTTATAGCACTTGGGGCTTGATTGAATGGATGATAAGCATAGCGCCCAGCATGCAATAACTGCAGGCAAATTTTACCACCATGTTGATGAACAGCTTGCGTATAAGCACGGTGTTTAAAAACATCATAATAACTATTAAATGATGATGAAATAGGCGTTAACTTGCCGCGAAGATTAGGGCTATATCCCCCCGTAATGAGCATTGCTGTGCCACCTTTAGCACGTGCCTCATAAAAAGCACGTAGGCGTTTACGATTATGCCATCCCTCTTCGAGGCCGGTATGCATTGATCCCATTACTAAACGGTTGCGTAATTGTGTGTGTTTTAGTTCTAATTTTTGTTCTAACATCCTGTGCCCCAATAACTGGTCTAACCTGTGTGCATTTAGTCAATTCTGCTTTAATGACCAACAATAAGCAATATATGAGCAGATTAAACTTAATAATTTTTTAACTTAAAACCTGTTGACTGCGTTTATCTTGACCAATAGCGTGAGTTAAAAGTAGTGACTACAGCCATAATTTCAGTAATTATTTATTAAATAAACACGTGTTTAATCTCAAGTGTAATTGAATTTATAAATGTTTCGTTACGATTTAGCAGTTAAATTTATTTATATTCTACGCTAAGATGGCAATAACGTTTTAGCTGTACCAATTTAAGGAGCTATTTTGATAGCAAAGGTATTTAAAGGTATATGGACGGGGATCAACTTCTCACGTCGTTTAATACTCAACGTATTGTTTTTATTTTTGGTCGTCATTTTTATCGTATCGGTATCAAGTGACGGTGATAAAATTATTGTCGAAGAGGGCTCTGTTCTTAGACTTAACCTTAATGGCCCTATTGTCGAAGAAAAAACCTATATAGACCCTGTTGAAGCCGCTATTAATGATGCAACGGCCAGTGCTGACTCACCCAGTGAAATATTGCTCGACGATGTAGTTGAAGTAATTAATGAAGCAGCACAAGACTCGCGTATAAGCGCTATTTTGCTTGATTTACAAGAAATGCCAAAAGCACATTTAAATAAGCTCAAACAAATTACGCAGGCACTTGAAACATTTAAAGCAACTGGTAAAAAAGTGATTGCCTCAGGGTATTACTACACCCAAGCACAATATTACATTGCCGCGCATGCAGACGAAATTGCGATGCATCCTTATGGTAGTGTACTTATCGAAGGCTACGGTATGTACCCGCTTTACTTCAAAGACGCATTAGAAAAATTAGAAGTCACTCAGCATATATTCCGTGTAGGTACCTTTAAATCGGCCGTTGAACCGTTTATCAGAAACGATATGTCAGAGGCAGCTAAAGAAGCAAACCGTGTATGGCTAGGTGCTTTATGGAATGAATATAAGCAAGATGTTAGTGCCGTGCGCCCTTTTGATGAGTCAAACTTTGATGAAACAATGGATGTTTATTTAGCTAAAATGCAAGCCGCTAATGGTGATGCCGGTAAATATGCACTGGATAACCAATGGGTTGATTCATTAAAAACCAATCAGCAAATTCGCCAACAATTAATTGAATTGGTTGGAGAAAATGAAGATGGAAAAACATTCAAACAAGTCTCTTTTGGTGAATACTTAAGTTTAGTAAAACCGCCTATTGAGTTTGATAACCCTATGACTGAAAAAGTCGCTGTTGTGGTTGCTAAAGGCACTATTGTTGATGGTGAACGCCGTGCTGGTGAAATTGGTGGTGATTCAACTGCAGCCCTCCTTCGCAAAGCGCGACTTGATGACAAGGTTAAAGCGGTGGTTTTACGTATAGATTCAGGCGGTGGCAGCATGTTTGCCTCAGAAGTAATTCGTGCTGAAGTACTTGCACTTAAAGCTGCTGGTAAACCCGTTATTGCATCAATGAGCTCAGTGGCTGCATCAGGCGGTTATTGGATTGCATCGGCGGCCAATGAAATTTGGGCAGCACCGAGTACAATTACCGGTTCAATTGGCGTATTTGGTACCTTTATGACATTTGAAGATACCCTCGCTAAAATAGGCGTGTATTCAGATGGCGTAGCAACCACCGAATTGGCAGGTTTTTCAATCACTCGCCCACTTAACGAGAAAATGGCTAAAGTTATTCAAATGAGTGTTGAAGAAGCGTATGGACGCTTTTTAGATGTGGTTGCTGAGGCACGTAATATGACCCCAGAGCAAGTTGATAAAATTGCCCAAGGCCGGGTATGGATTGCCTCTCAAGCACAAGAGCTTGGTTTAGTTGATAAACTTGGTAATAAACAAGATGCGATTAAAGCAGCTGCTGAGCTTGCAAAGCTTAACTATTATGACGTTAAAACAATTAAGCAATCGCTTAGCCCACAAGAAAAAATGCTTCAAGATATTTTCGGCAGTGCCGCCGTTAAATCAGTACTTGGGCTTGAAACACAAAAAACAGCAGTATTAGCCAGCCAAGCTAATCTGCAAAGTGTTATTAAACAATTAAGCAGTGAAGTAGAAAACCTAAAAGATTATAACGATCCACAAGGTGTTTATGCCCGCTGTTTAGAGTGTACAGTTGCACAATAGTGCCTTAACAGGCTGTATTGATTAGCAGTTAGCGTTATACTAAGCCCAGTTTTTTTACTGGGCTTTTTTTATGAAACGTAAACGCATTTATATCGCTTACACTGGCGGTACCATAGGAATGAAAAAATCAATTCGCGGCTATATTCCTGCTGAAGGGTTTTTAACCGAAACCGTGGTTAATAACGCAGAGTTTAATCGTGAAGAAATGCCATTATTTGATATTCATGAATACTGCCCACTTATAGATTCTTCAGATATGTCACCGGCTCATTGGCAACTCATCGCCGATGATATAAAAAGTAAATACCAAGATTACGATGGCTTTGTGGTACTGCATGGCACCGATACTATGGCCTATACTGCATCAGCTCTGTCGTTTATGTTTGAAAACTTAACTAAACCTATTATTGTGACCGGCTCACAAATTCCGCTGTCTCAATTACGCTCAGATGGCCAAGTTAACCTCCTTAATGCCATGTATTTAGCGGCTAACTACCCCATTGCAGAAGTCAGCTTATTTTTTAATAATCAGTTGTTCAGAGGCAATCGTGCCACAAAAGCCCATGCAGATGGGTTTGATGCATTCGCCTCACCTAACTTAGAGCCGCTTGCGCTTTCAGGTATTAATATTCAGCTGATCAAAGGGCAATTAAGCCCGTATGTAGAAAATGAACTCCAAGTTATCCCTATTACACCGCAAGCTATTGGCGTGCTGTATTTATATCCAGGGATCAGCAAAGAAGTAGTAAAAAGCTTAGTTAATGGCAATATTAAAGCCCTTGTACTGCTAAGCTTTGGTGTAGGCAATGCGCCACAAGACCCTGAGTTTTTAGCGATTCTGGATGAAGCAAGTAAACGGGGTGTTATCATTACTAATTTAACCCAATGTTTAAAAGGCCAAGTGAACATGGGCGGTTATGCCACGGGTAATGCGCTGTTAAACATAGGCGTGATCAGCGGTTACGATATGACCTTAGAAGCATGCTTAACTAAGCTGCATTACTTGTTTAGTCAAAACCTAGAAATTGAAACAATTCGCCATTTAATGCAAGATAACCTGCGTGGTGAGCTGACCCGTTAAGTAATCAGTTAAGCGAATAACAAAAAAGGACGCTACTTAGCGTCCTTTTTGATTACTTAGATTTTATTAACGAACTTTTGCGTCAATATCAACTAAGTCAGTTAAATGACACGTTTCACCACTGTGGGTTTTAATGCCATGCTCACCAAAGTAATCACGCTGGGCTTGAACTAAGTGCCCATTACTTGGTGTTGTTAGCGTTGCTAAGTAGGTTTGTGTTGCACTAAGCACAGGAAACGCCAGACCCGTCATAACGGCTTGGCCAGTCACTTTACGCATCGCTAATGACTCTTTTTCAAGCGTGTCAATAAACTCAACGCCTTGCGCTACACTATCAAGGTAATCAGCACGGATAATACACCCTGCACGCCATGTTTGTAGCGTTTTCGCTAAATCAACTTTCCATTGATGAGTTCGTGAAGCGCCTTTAATTAATGCAAGTCCTTGACGATAAGCCAACAGGCTCGCAAGGGTAAACGCATCTTTTAATTCATCTAAATCAATATCAACTTGCGTGGTATTTTGTGCGCTGTATGTCATTTCTTGTGCGGCAGTGGTATTACACGCATTGGTTAAATGACGAGCTTGTACAGCAGCCACTAGCGACGGTACCGCAATACCTAATTCAAGGGCGTTTTGTGCTGTCCATAAACCGGTGCCTTTTGCGCCTACTTTATTGTCAATTAAATCTACAAGCGGCACATTATGCGAATTTTCAAGTGATAAAATATGGCTTGAGATTGACAGTAAATAACTATTTAGCTGCCCTTGAGACCATTCGTTAAATATCTCTGCAATTTCTTTAGGTGAGCGATTAGTGCCGTGACGCAATAGCTGATACATTTCTGCAATCAGTTGCATGAGTGCGTATTCAATTCCATTGTGAACCATTTTTACAAAATGGCCGCTGGCTGACTGGCCCACACGCGCAAAACACGACTCGCCTTTATAGCTTGCAGCAACCTTTGTAAACCATGGCTCGACACGCTCCCAGCCACCTTCAGAACCACTGGCCATCATAGCTGGACCATGACGTGCACCCTCGGCACCGCCTGAAATACCCATAGTGGCAAATTCAAACTTATCTTGGTATTTGAGCTTACGGTTAATACCGTCTTTATAATTACTGTTACCACAATCAACAATAATATCACTACACTGAACACCCGCTTCAATAAGCTCGTTGCAAACCGCATCAACTAACTCACCAGCAGGCACAAGTAATAAAATAGAACGCGGTGCTTCTAAACGCCTAACCATATCCCCTAGATCAGAGACAATGTGAAGTTTATCAGCCATGCCTTGTGATTTAGCACAACTTAGTAATTCTTCACCCGCATTTGGGTTTTTGTCATAAGCGACAAGCGTTATCCCTTTTTCAATCAAGTTCAGGGCAAGATTTTTCCCCATAACGCCTAACCCTACTAATGCAACTTGCATTTAGTGCCCTCCTCGGTAACAACTATTTGGTTAGTAAATTAAAATAATACCGCGTGCATTATACTCAGACCGCAGCCATGAGCAAAGCTACATGCATTTATTACAGTTAAAATAAACGCCGCAATTATATCAAACAACCGCCCTCTCAGGGGAAGAAATAGCAGTGCTATTTAAATTTTTAGATCATTGACGCCCTGTGACACCGGTGTCATAATGATGACATATTCATTTTGTATATAATAGTCGCAATGTTATAAAAATTGCATAAAACTAAAGATTGCTCTTTATTAGTAATCGCTAAAAACAAAATAACCGTCAACTTGCTTAAAAAAAGCACACAGGAGAATTTAATGTTAAGACGTACAAAAATAGTCGCGACACTTGGACCTGCAACAGATAGAGATAATAACTTAGAAAAAATTATTCGTGCAGGCGCAAATGTCGTTCGATTAAATTTCTCACACGGTGTTGCACAAGATCATAAAGACCGTGCACAAGCTGTTCGAGATATTGCAACTAAACTTGGTAAGCACATCGCGATTCTCGCTGACTTACAAGGCCCAAAAATTCGCGTTTCAACCTTCAAAGAAGGCAAAGTGACCTTATCTGTTGGTGCAAAATTCATCCTTGATGCAAAAATGGAAAAAGGTGAAGGCGATATTAACGCCGTTGGTATCGATTATAAAGAGCTACCACAAGATGTAGCTCCTGGTGATTTACTCCTTTTAAACGATGGCTTAATTCAGCTTACTGTAGAACATGTTGAAGGTCATTTAGTGCACACTGTGGTTACTGTGGGTGGGGTGCTCTCGAACAATAAAGGGATTAATCGTTTGGGTGGTGGTTTAACTGCACCCGCGTTTACCGACAAAGACAAAGAAGACTTAATAACTGCGGCTGAAATTAATGTTGACTATATTGCCGTTTCATTCCCACGTAGTGGCGATGATATGCGTTATGTACGTTCACTTGCAGAAGCTGCAGGCTCTAATGCTCAGCTTTTAGCTAAAATTGAACGTGCTGAAGCAGTAGAAACGCAAGAAGCAGTAGATGATATTATTTTAGCGTCTGACGCTGTGATGGTTGCTCGTGGTGATTTAGGTGTTGAGATTGGTGACGCAGCTTTAATGGGCAAACAAAAACTCATTATTCGTCGCGCACGCTCGCTTAATCGTACTGTTGTAACAGCCACACAAATGATGGAATCGATGATCGATAACCCAATGCCAACTCGTGCAGAGGTTATGGATGTTGCCAATGCAGTACTTGATGGCACAGATGCAGTGATGCTTTCTGCTGAAACAGCCGCTGGTGATTACCCGGAAGAAACCGTTGCTACTATGGCGCGTGTTTGTTTAGGTGCTGAATCCCAAAAAGAAACACACGTTTCTAAACATCGTTTAGACAGCCGTTTTTCTTCTAATGCCGAGTCAATTGCCTTATCAGCTATGTATGCCGCTAACCACTTAGACTCTGTTAAAGCGATTATCACCCTAACTGAGTCGGGTAGCACGGCAAAATTGATGTCGCGTATTAGCTCTGGACTGCCTATTTATTCACTTTCACGTCATGCAAGTACATTAGGTCAAACAGCACTGTATCGTGGTGTTTACCCTGTATTTTTTGACTCTACAAAATGTGAAAAAGATAGCATGGTTAAAGATGCATTAAGCACACTTGTAGCCGCAGGCTCTTTACAAGCAGGCGATACCGTGATTATTACCCACGGTGATGCGATGGAAACGATTGGTGCAACCAACACGATGAAAATAGTCACGGTTTCGTAACTGTAACGCACATAAAAAAACGCGAGCTAAAAGCTCGCGTTTTTTTATGTTATTTATTAAAGTTAGCTAGCCAGTGCTGCTTTTACTTTATCACGGTAACTTCTACTTACTTTAAGCTCTTGTCCGTTATCTAACACTAATAAATATTCACCACTAACCTGAGTTACCAGCTTGCTAATTTGTTTGGTGTTAACAATCGCGCTGCGATGAACACGTACAAATAAGCTTGGATCTAATTCTTGTTCAAGCTCTTTCATGGTTTTACGTAATATATGCGTTTGCCCATCTTGGCAATGCAGACACATGTAATCACCTGCTGCATCTACCCACTGTATAGTAGCAATGGGTACTCTGACAATTTCGCCCTGCTCTTTTACGGCCAATGACTCAGGATAACGACGATCTGTAAGGGTATCGCCTGTGGCTAATTTCTTTAAAATTTCTTCGCAGTTATTGCCTGTTATCCCTGCTACGAAACTCGCTAGTTTTTTCTTATGGGCGTTATCCTGCTGAGTTTTTAAATAGGTATGCACTTTTTCTACCGCCTGTTTTAATCTGTTATCATCAACGGGTTTTAAAATGTAATCTAAAGCATGAATTTCAAATGCTTTAACAGCAAAGTGATCAAACGCCGTAACAAACACAATGGCAGGTAAATCTTTACTGCTTTCACTTAAAGCACGTGCGACTTCAAAACCGTTCATACCAGGCATTTGAATATCAAGAAAGACAAGATCAATTTTTTCGTTTTTACAACTTTCAATCGCATCAAAACCTGAGCTACACAGTTTGATCACTTCAATATCAGAAAACTCTTCAAGCCTGACGGCTAAACCTTTACGTGCTAATGGTTCATCATCAACAATAAGCGTTTTTATTCTTGTCATTTCTTCACAGCCTTCTCAAACGGGACTCGCAGATTAACTTTTAATCCACTTGGCGTATTATGTGATAATACAAACGAGTAATTATTTTCGTAGAGCGTTTTTAATCTGTCTCGGGTGTTTGCCACCCCTACGCCTTGTGCATTAACTAACTGACCATTTTCAATATCAGTGCCAGGCCCATTATCGCCCACTTCAAGTAATAATTCATTAGCAAAAACTTGCGCTTTTATATCAATAACACCACCTTCTGACATATGGGCAATGGCGTACTTAATGGCATTTTCGATGATCGGTTGTAATATTAAGCTTGGCACTAATGCTTGTTTGGCCTGCTCACTCACGTCCACATTAACTTGTAAGCGCTCATCAAAACGTACACGTTCAATTTCTAAATAGAGCATTAATGCATGTAACTCTTGCTCCAGCGGCACTTTTTTAATTGGATCAGTATTAAGCGTATAGCGTAAAAAGTCACTCAATTTAGATACCATCAAGTTAGCATCTTTATTTTCTTTTACCAAAACTAAGGTTGATATTGCATTGAGCGTATTAAACAGAAAATGAGGATTTAGCTGGTATCTAAGCATTTTTAACTGCGCTTCGTGCGCCATTGTGGTCGCTTTTAAGGCTTTTTGACGTTCACTTTGTAATAACTGGTAATACTTAACCCCAAAGTACAAACCACTCCAACACAAAATAATATAAACAGAATCAAGTCCTTGTTGTAAATAATAAAACCATTCTTCAGGACGGTATCCGTGGCGATAAATTTCCCACAGGTTAAACTTTTGCACCACGGCCCATAATGTACCGGTTATATAAGAGGCGCCAAATACAACAATAATTAATACCCAAGGTGAGGCATTCCAAATTTTGCGATAAATATAACGCAGAGGCACAGTCATTAAACAGCCCGCATAGGCGTTTAGTAAAATAACGAATACGTAAATATCACGCATTTCGAATACTTTAGAACCAATATAGTTAACTAACGCATAACCTATCCAGCCTGCAATTTGCAAAAGCCAGAAAAAACGTTGTCTGTTATCAATTAAAGACTGCCAATTCAAAATTAATTATTACCTTGTAAATTTGTCACTATTATATCGATTTATCGTCAGGTATAGCACTACCAACTGTCTTACTTTTTAATAGCCCTATCGCAAACAATAAATTAAATAAATACAGGATGGATGTTCAGTTCTGGTTTAGTGGTTACGTTAAACAAACTAAAACTCGTGTTGCAATTACCCCTTGCGGATGATTTAAAACGCATAAAAAAAGCGAAAGGCATCCACCTTTCGCTTATAAATGTTTACTTTTCTTTTTTAAGCAAGTTTATCTGAAGCAACTTTATAAGTCGGATCTTCAATTACGTTCACTTCAACTAAGTCACGTGCTTTATGAAGTAGTTCTGTACAGTCTTTACTTAAATGACGCAAGTGCAGCTTTTTACCCGCTTTATTGTATTTGTCAGCTAAGCTGTCGATGGCCTCAATCGCACTATGATCCGCAACGCGACTGTATTTAAACTCAACAATCACATCTTTAGGGTCATTCTTAACATCAAATAAATCAGCAAAGTTTTTAACCGAACCAAAAAATAAAGGCCCATGTAGCTCGTACACTTTTGAACCTTCTTTATCAATATAGTTAGTTGTGTAAATATGTTTTGCATGCTGCCAAGCAAACACTAACGCAGAGACAATAACACCTACACACACCGCAATCGCAAGGTCGGTAATAACCGTTACACCCGAAACTAATACAATCACAAAAGCATCAGATAAAGGCACGCGTTTCATCATTTTGAAACTCGCCCATTCAAACGTACCCAGCACCACCATAAACATAACCCCAACTAATGCGGCCAGTGGGATCATTTCGATTAAGCTTGAAGCGAAGATAATAAATGCAAGTAACATCAATGCGGCACTAATACCTGATAAACGCGAACGCCCACCTGAATTAATGTTGATCATTGATTGGCCAATCATGGCACAGCCACCCATTGCACCAAAGAAACCACATGTGACGTTGGCCGCACCTTGGCCAATACATTCTTTATTAGAATGGCCACGGGTTTCTGTAATTTCGTCAATCAAGCTTAGCGTTAACAGCGATTCAATTAAGCCAATTGCTGCAAGAATAAGCGCATATGGAAAGATAATTTGTAGTGTTTCTAGGTTAAAAGGGACCATAGGAATATGAAACTGTGGTAAGCCACCGGCAATGGTTGCAGCTTCATTTCCTGTCATGCCTTTTAAGAAATCAAGTACTGTACGCGCTTCTAAATCAAGACCAATCACTAAACCCGTTACAGTAACAATAGCAACCAGTGATGAAGGCACTGCGGTAGTTAATTTTGGTAAAAAGTGAATAATTGCCATCGTTAGCGCCACTAAACCTAACATGATGTAAAGCGCACTGCCCGTCATCCACATTTGGCCGCCAGCACCATCAGGCACTTTAAACTGTCCAAGCTGGGCTAAAAATATAACAATCGCTAAACCGTTAACGAAACCGAGCATAACAGGATGCGGAACCATACGAATAAATTTACCAAGCTTAAATACCCCAGCCAATATTTGTAGTAGTCCCATCAGCAACACAGTGGCAAATAGGTATTCCACTCCGTGATCAAGTACTAAACTTACCATCACAACCGCTAATGCACCGGTTGCACCCGAAATCATACCCGGACGACCACCAAAAATAGCCGTAATTAAGCCCACAATAAATGCGGCGTATAAACCAACAAGAGGTTCTACATTTGCAACAAAGGCAAATGCAACAGCTTCTGGGATCAAGGCAAGTGCCACTGTCAATCCAGAGAGAATATCGTTTTTAGCAGAGCTTGGCGCTCTGCTGAGTAAGTTAAACATTGAGTTCCTCAGTTTTATTTCGCTAACAAAAAAAGCGCTAGATTTTATCAAATTAGCGCTCATTTCACAATTATAGTTAATTCAGCCTGTGTGTTTTTAGCTGCTTAGTAAAGTTTAAAGTGGCAGTGCCGTGCTTCGTTTAACACACGTCATGGTCACATTAGAATGAACTTCTTGTACATATTCTAAGCTAAGCAAGTTATCGCGTACAAAGTGCTCATAACCTTCTATGCCTTGAGAAATAATACGCAACATAAAGTCCATAGTGCCAGCCATGGTGTAACATTCAGTCACTTCATCATAGCTAAGTATTAATTTTTCAAACTCAGCTAAATTCTTTTTACCATGGTTTGATAAACGTACATGGGCGTAAACCAACATATCAAAGCCCAGCTTTTTTTCATCAAGCAATGCGACTTTACTTTTGATGTAGCCATCTTGTTCTAATTTAGCAATACGACGCCAACAAGGAGACTGAGAAAGTCCGACTTTGTCTGCAATCTCAGCAGTTGATAAACTTGCATCTTGTTGTAAAAGTGCCAATATTTGGCGATCTACGTGATTTAGAGACATTTTATTTCTTATTTATCTAATAAATTGGTTAAATTATACAGCCTTTTTAAAAAGCAGTCTGCTTATTTTTAACAAATATGCACATCAACCAAACTGGCCACTTACAAATGGGTTAGTAGCCTGTTCATGAGCAACATGGGTGTTGTCACCATGGCCACTTAAAATTGCAGTGTTCGGTGGTAATGTCATGATATGTTGCATTATAGAGTCGATTAGCTGCTTGCTGTCGCCTTTAGGAAAGTCGGTACGCCCTATTGAACCTTTGAAAATAACATCCCCGACGATAACCGTATTGTGTGCTTGTTGATAAAACACAACATGCCCTGGCGTATGCCCTGGGCAATGAAGTACTTTAAATTCAAGCTGCCCAACCTTGATACTATCACCATGGGCTAACCATTCATCAGGATAGAAGGAGTTGATCGGTTTAAAGCCAAACATAGTGGCTTGCATCGGTAAATTGTCGAACCAAAAACGTTCATCCTCATGGGGACCAATCATCTTTACCTTGTGTTGCTCGCGTAAATTATGCGCAGCGCCTACATGATCTAAATGCCCATGGGTTAACCAAATCGCTGCCAATGATAAATTATGCTGCTTAAGTGCTGCATTAATTTTGTCAGCATCACCGCCAGGGTCAACCACGACAGCTTGCTGGGTTTGTTCACATACTATAATGCGGCAATTTTGCATAAACGGGGTTACGGGAATAGTGATTATTTTCATCTTATATTTCTTTATCTTTTTGCGCTGGAATAACTATATTCTCTTCGTATGACATTAAAATTGGGTATTTCAAATAAGCTTGATCATAAAATGGGCTATGCTCATATAACCAGTTTAAACGTGCATCAGCGTTCTTAGCAAAGTCTTTATCCTGCTTCACTTTTTTATCAAATTCTTGGGCTAATTTAAGGTCATCAGCAAGCATTTTTTCAGCAAACGGGATCAAAGCATAATTTTCCATATACTCAGTGCGCTGAAAAATAGTATTAAACTCCCCCCATGCAAAAAATGAATCAGGCGCTTCAGGATATAGCAAGTGGACAGCTAACTCCCCCGCCTTTTGCTGTGTACTGACTTCAAACCAACCATCTAAATCCACATTTGTAGCTGGTACATAATCAAAACTAGCCGACACTCTAAAACGCCCTTCAAATGGCGCTTTATCAAAACTATATTGCGCTACTTTTGCCATTTTTAATGGCTGAGTGTTGGCACCACTGAGCTTATTAACTGACACCCCATGCAGGGCTAATTTCTCAATAATATCGGTGTAAACAGGTGGAATAAAAAATGATTTTGGTACTTCAACCGTGTGCTGCACCTCTTTTTGCCAAAAAATAGGCAGCTTGTCATAATCCTGTTTTTTACCCAAATAGCTTACTTCTTGTTGATTTGACAATGGGCTCAGGCTTTTAGAATAAGCAATACCTTTAAACGCGATATGATCAGGCTGCTCAGAATAACCACGCTTAACAATTAATTGCTTAGGAACAAATTCTTGTTCTTTTTTTACTGCATTAGCGAGTTTATCTTTATGCGCTGATAATGCTTCAATAGCACCATCTATAAACACATAAGTCCCTAACACGCGTTGTTTGTATGGCTTTAAAGAATGGTTTTCAACTAAAATGGTAGGCAATGACTTTAAATCACCCCACCCGTTTGAAAACCGCGGTGTGGCAACCCAACCGGCCAGCCCTGATTTAAATTCTTGCTTATCCATAACAAACACTAAAGGGCCCGGAATATGGCCTTGCTCAGTGAGGGTTTGATCAATCATTGGTTTAAAATAACGGTTAAGCGCATCTGAAATGGCAGGCGACTCGCTAGCAAATACTGGGTTATAGCCATAGGTTACATCGTATTGGTAATCAGCCCCATCAGTGACGTGTACGTCAATATACAAATTCGGATTATAATCATTAATTACTTGAAGGACGCTTTTAACCTCTGGCGTATCAAGCTTAGTGTAATCACGATTTAAATTAAGATTATTTGCGTTTGTTCTAAAACCCATTTTGACAGGGCCACGCTGATTAATACGATTAAACGCACTACTACGCTCGTGACCATCAACGTTTAATATTGGGATAAATAAAATATTTACCTTTTTTAAAATGTCACGGCGCTTACCTGTCGCAATATCTCTAAGCAGCATAAACATCGCATCTTTACCATCAATCTCACCAGCGTGAATACCTGCCTGTATAAGTACGGTAGGTTTAGTGCTATTGGCCATTTGCCCCGCATTAAAAAAACCTTGTTCGCTGGCAATCAACATTTTTATTGCTCGTTTACTATTACTATAGCCAATCGTTTTTGATTTAAATTGAGTGGGATTCGCAGCCACTAATCTATCAACAAATGCCATGGTATTAGCATAATTGGGAGACGAGACTCCTGCAGAAATTTCAAAGTCTGTGGTTAAGGGTCCCTGTTGTTGCAATAGTGAGGTACTACTACCTTCCCATGGTAATAATGGCGGTAAATGATTGCTATTTGCCATACTTGCAGATAAAACCAATAAACTTATAAACATATACTTCTCTAACAAACCCATTAATTAAGAAAAATTATAGCAATTAAACTTTTCTAGTTGCCAAAACTGCGGTGGTTCAACAAAAAAATACAGCCAACGGCATTTTTAGTTGCAGCCCAGCCACGCTATCAACATCTACTGAATAAAAAGGGCTAATAAGTACCTAAAAAAACGAACACACAACGGTAATAAATAAAGGAAAAAGCCTACAAGCGCATAAAAAAGATAATAAATTACAGGCACAAAAAAAGGAGCCATAGGCTCCTTTTTAATACTTATACAAAAACTTAAGCTGCCGCTAGGCCTTCTTTTGCTTTTGCTACAAGCGCTGCGAATGCAACTTGGTCGTAAACAGCGATATCTGCAAGGATCTTACGATCGATTTCTACAGATGTCTTTTTAAGACCATTGATAAAACGGCTGTAAGACAGACCATTTTGACGTGAAGCAGCATTGATACGTGCAATCCATAGTTGACGGAAAGTACGTTTCTTAGCACGGCGGTCACGGTAAGCGTATTGACCCGCTTTAGTAACAGCCTGGAAAGCTACGCGGTAAACACGTGAACGTGCTCCGTAGTAACCTTTCGCTTGTTTTAAAACTTTTTTGTGACGTGCACGTGCGACAACGCCGCGTTTAACTCTTGCCATTTCTAAAAACCCCTATTAAGCGAATGGTAACATACGTGAAACTAGACCATGGTCATTTTTATGAACCATCATCTTAGGACGTAGGTGTAACTTACGCTTAGAAGTTTTCTTAGTCAGAATGTGACGAAGATGCGCTTGTTTACGCTTGAAACCGCCAGAAGCAGTCTTTTTGAAACGCTTAGCTGCGCCTCTGTGACTTTTTAGCTTGTAAGCCATTGCAATAACTCCAATTGTATTGCTTTAAAATTAGTAAGAAGGCGTGAGATATATTGCTATAGCTCCACTTTAAAGGCCTAACTTACTGCTATGTTCCGGTGAAAACCCGATATAAATACCGCAATTTTACTTTAAAACCGGTTAACTCAGGTGGACATTTTCATATCACTTGCAAACCTGAGCTAAATTCGGTGCGTATTATCGCCTAATTATTACTTTTTAGCAACCGGCGCCATCATCATAACCATTTGACGGCCTTCAACACGATTTGGGAAAGATTCAACAACTGCTAATTCTTCTAAATCGGTTTTAATACGGTTTAATAATTCGATACCAATTTCTTGGTGAGCCATTTCACGACCACGGAAGCGGATAGTTATCTTAGCTTTATCGCCAGCTTCTAAGAACTTGCGTAAGTTGCGTAGCTTAACCTGATAATCACCTTCATCCGTACCTGGACGGAATTTGATTTCTTTAATCTGGATCTGCTTTTGCTTCTTCTTCTGCTCTTTTAGTTCTTTGCTTTTTTCAAAGATGAACTTACCGTAATCCATAACCTTACAAACAGGCGGCTCAGCATTTGGACTGATCTCTACAAGATCAACACCCGCTGCATCAGCCATAGCTTGCGCGTCTTTTAATGACTGAATTCCAGCTTGTTCGCCGTCGATGTCGATTAAACGAACTTCTTGCGCTGTAATTTCTTCGTTAATACGATTTTTTTGAGCTGTTTGTTGCCCTTTCTTGCCGCCTCTAATAGTACGTTCCTCCAAGAATATCAATAATATAAGCGTGTAGCTGGCTATTTTTGCTTGCCCTACACGCTCGATTTTTACTGTCGATTTTTGATTTCTTCACTGATTTTAGCTACAAAATCATCGACATTAAATTTGCCTAGGTCTTCACCTGTGCGAGTTCGTACTGCTACTTCTTGTTGCTCAACTTCTTTGTCGCCAACAACCAATAAGTAAGGAATACGCTTAAGTGTATGCTCACGGATTTTAAAGCCAATCTTCTCATTTCTCAAGTCAGCAGCGGCTCTAATTCCAAGTTTATTTAATTTTTGTACAATTTCCTGAACATACGGTGCTTGTTTATCGGTGATATTCATAATCACCACTTGCTTAGGCGCAAGCCACGTTGGGAATAAACCAGCATACTCTTCTGTTAAAATACCAATGAAGCGCTCAATAGACCCTAATATAGCGCGGTGTATCATAACAGGTGTACGTCGTTCGTTATTTTCAGCCACATATGTTGCGCCTAAACGACCAGGTAATGCAAAGTCTAGTTGCACTGTACCACACTGCCACGCTCTGTCTAAGCAATCGTACAAAGTAAATTCAATTTTAGGACCATAAAACGCCCCTTCACCTGGTAGGTAATCAAATTCAATGTCATTTGCCTTAAGTGCATCAGCAAGTGCAAGCTCAGCTTTGTCCCACATTTCATCTTCGCCAATACGTTGCTCTGGACGAGTTGAAAGTTTAACTACAATTTTTTCAAAGCCGAATGTTTCATACGTATCGTAAACCATTTTAATACAGGCCGATACTTCATCCATGATTTGCTCTTCAGTACAGAATACATGCGCATCATCTTGGGTAAAGCCACGCACACGCATTAAACCGTGAAGTGCGCCTGATGGCTCGTTACGGTGACAACAACCAAACTCAGCCATACGCAGTGGTAAATCACGGTATGATTTTAAACCTTGGTTAAATATTTGTACGTGACCAGGACAGTTCATTGGCTTGATTGCGTATTCACGCTTTTCAGATTCCGTGGTAAACATGGCTTCTGAATATTTTTCCCAGTGACCTGATTTTTCCCATAACGAACGGTCCATCATCATTGGACCTTTTACTTCTTCGTATTGGTACTCACGTAATTTTTCACGCACAAATTCTTCTAATTCACGGTAAATGCTCCAACCATCGTTGTGCCAAAATACCATGCCTGGCGCTTCTTCTTGCCAGTGCCATAAATCAAGTGCTTTACCAATACGACGGTGATCACGTTTTTCAGCTTCTTCTAAACGCTTTAAGTACGCTTTAAGTTGCTTTTTATCGCCCCACGCTGTGCCGTAAATACGCTGCAGCATTTTATTTTCAGAATCACCACGCCAGTATGCACCTGCTACCTTCATAATTTTGAAGTTTTGACAGAATTTCATGTTAGGAACATGTGGTCCACGACACATATCTACGTATTCTTCGTGGTGGTATAAACCTGGGCGATCATCTTGAGCAATATTTTCGTCAAGAATTTCTATTTTGTATGTTTCGCCACGCGCCGCAAACGTATCGCGTGCTTCTTGCCAGCTAACGGTTTTTTTCACTACATCGTAGTTTGTTTTTGCAAGCTGTAACATACGCTTTTCAATAGCATCAAGATCATCTTGAGATAACGAATGTTCCATATCAATATCATAGTAAAAACCGTTATCGATAGTAGGACCAATCGCCATTTTAGCGTCTGGGAAAAGTTGCTTAACTGCATGACCAATTAGGTGGGCACACGAGTGGCGAATAATTTCTAAACCATCGTCATCTTTTGCTGTAATAATTTCAAGACGAGAGTCGGCTGAAATTAAATCACATGCATCCACGCGTTCGCCATTCACACGACCCGCAATGGTGGCTTTAGCAAGACCTGGGCCTATATCATTTGCTACATCAAGTGTGCTTACAGGGTTTTCAAAACTACGCTGACTACCGTCAGGAAGAGTAATAACTGGCATTATAAATCCTTACATACAGTGGTGACACCTACAATGTATCACGTGTATTTTTAATTAATTAAATTAGAATGACTCGACAACGCTTTTACGAATAAGCATTGACTATTTTTCGCCAAAAATGGCTAATGTAGATGCTGAGTCTGCTCAACTACAAGAGAGTTATTGTCGCGTGCTGCAGCATTAATTACAAGTTTTAAGCTATTAAAAACCACCCAATTTTACCATAAAAGTGCAATTAATAACGTTTAATAGGAGTCTGTTGGCTTTCTATATTAGGATTTGTTCAATCTAGGGGCGATTTAGTTAAAGCCCGGGAGCTATCACCTGGCGCTAAGTAAAAAATTGAGCAACGCTCACACCTATTTAAAGTAAACAAACCATAGCGCTGTCTTGGCTAAAAAAAAGGAGGGCTGCACATTTAGCCGCAAAGATAAACAGACCTTGTTACATCAAAATGACGAATGGACGTTAAACGCTAACAAAAACACCACTGCAAGTGCTTAAACTCGCATTTTAATGCGTGTTGCGTATAATAACGGGTAATTAAGTTATAGTAGAGATTAGCAATGAGAACATGTGGTGTAGAAATTACCGGTAGTGATGTACTACTTTGTATTTTAAGTAAAGATAATGACGTTTTTGATATTCGTGATGTGCGCCAAACACGCTTTACCTTAGGTAACGGTAACGACACTGAAGTAATGCGTAAGTTTCAGTTTGATTTTGCCAAGTTAATGCAAGATTACCAAATTGATTCGGTTGCCATTCGCGAACGCCAACCTAAAGGTAAGTTTGCTGGCAGCGCTAAAGGATTCAAAATGGAAACCGCTATTCAGTTAATCGATAATCTCGATGTACGCGTGTTTTCAACCACCGAAATAAAAGAACAAGTAAAACGTAATCCGATACCTATCGCGTTTGAAGACACCGGTCTTAAAAAGTATCAAGAAAATGCATTTGTTAATGCTTACGTTTACATCATGAAAAAAACGTATCGCAGCGACGAACTGTAAATTAATTACACCCTTATAAAAACGCGTATTCGCTAGAGAGTACGCGTTTTTTTGTCTTTAAATTCTACAAAAAAACAGTAATACCAATTCGCTTAACTAAGTGATCTAATTTGAGGGAGGAAAATCGTGTCGATATCAAAGCAAAAATTTCATTAGTTAGTTGTTCTAAATGAGAAATTTTTAACACAGCTAGCGTCTGATTTGCCCCCTCAAAATGATTTAGTATTATTGCCGATTGGTATAATACATTAGTCTAACCCTCTTCCTTTTGTCGACAATTCGTGTTTATTTAAACAGCAGGCCTCTCAAAAATAAAAACATGGAGTATGTCATGAAAGCGACACAAAAAGTGATAAAAGAAGTAGAGCAAATAAACACTATACCGCTATCAAATAGTTATTTTAAGGGGAGTCAAAGTACACCACTGGTAGAGCAAACTATTGGAGAATACCTTAACTCAATTGTCGACAATAAACCTGAAGCACTCGCAGTTGTTGTTGCTCATCAAAATATTCGCTTAAGCTATAAAGAATTTCAGCAACAGATTGATCAGCTGGCTATGGGCCTGTTGGCATTAGGGGTAAAGCCCGGTGACAGGGTCGGTATTTGGTCACCCAATAATATACAATGGTGCTTAACTCAATTTGCCACGGCTAAAATCGGCGCAATCATGGTGTGTATTAACCCCGCTTACCGCCCAAATGAACTGCAATATGCCCTTAATAGTGTTGAATGCTCTACACTTATTACTGCCACAGCGTTTAAGGGCAGTCACTATATTAATATGCTACAAAGTTTAGCCCCAGAGCTAAATAGTTGCCAAAAAGGGGAATTAAAAGCCGCTCAGCTTCCTTCATTAAAAAATGTAATTTGCATAGGTGATGAGCCAGTAAATGGCATGTTTTCATTTAATGAAATTCTCGCTTTACCCTCAGATGCGCACCAGTTAGAACTTCAAGCGGTGGCAAAAACCCTCAATTGCAATCAAGACATTAATATTCAGTTTACCTCTGGCACCACAGGAAACCCTAAAGGGGCTACGCTAACGCATAAAAATATTCTTAATAATGCACTGCTTGTTGCCCAAGCAATGCATTTTACTGAACGCGATAAGCTCTGTATCCCTGTACCGCTTTATCACTGTTTTGGCATGGTTTTGGGTAGCTTATTGTGTGTAAGTAAAGGCGCTGCGGCTATTTATCCTAGTGATTCTTTCGATCCAAAAACCACATTAGAGGTGGTACAACAAGAAAAGTGCACCGGACTTCATGGCGTGCCTACCATGTTTATAAGCGAATTAGAGCTTAATAACTTTAGTGATTATGATTTAAGTACATTACGAACCGGCGTTATGGCTGGCTCAACCTGTCCCGAACAAGTTATGCGTAAAGTACAAACACTCATGAATATGAATCAGGTGGTAATTGCCTATGGGCAAACAGAATGCAGCCCAATTAATAACATTACCGAAACCGACTCTTCTATTGAGCGTCAAGTCACTACGGTTGGCCGAGCACTTGCACACACCGAAGTAAAAATTATTGATGAGGTTGGTGACATTCAAAAAATCGGGCAGCCTGGTGAAGTATGTAGCCGTGGGGCCGGCATTATGCGTTGCTACTGGAATGATGAAGAGAAAACCAAAGCCACTATCGACAATGACGGCTGGCTGCACTCGGGCGATTTAGGGGTAATGGACAGTGAGGGCTTTGTCAGCATTGTTGGCAGAATTAAAGACATGATTATTCGTGGTGGTGAAAACATTTATCCGCGTGAAATTGAAGAAGTGCTTTACACCTACCCCGGTATACAAGACGCCGCTATTTTTGGCATTAGTGATGAAAAATTTGGCGAAGAAGTCTGTGCTTGGATCCAGCCTAAAGAAGGTGAAGTGCTTGATGAGCATGCAATTCGATTATTTTTAAAGGACAAACTCGCCTACTTTAAACAACCTAAATACATTCGCTTTGTTGAAAATTACCCGATGACGGTAACCGGCAAATTGCAAAAATTTAAAATGCGTGAACAAATGCAAGAAGAGCTCGCCGAATCTGCATTTTCGTAATCCGATTCAATGCGAAGCACTATCAGCTTAGTGCTTTGCATTGTCTTACTCAATTTCAGGTTGTTTAGGGTCAACAAAATCGGTAATACTGATATTTCGTCCTGCATTTTTAGCTTTATAAACCCCTACATCAGCTGTTGCCAACAATGATTTAATTGAAGGTCTATATGTAGTGTATTTATCAATTGCAATACCAGCAGAGACAGTAATACGGTTAAAGGGTGAATACTGATGCGCAATCGGATCGTCTGCAAAGCGTTTAGGTAAGTCACTCAACCAATCTAACTCATTTGCCTGTAATATTTTTACCAATATAAATTCTTCACCACCAAAACGCACCACAATATCAGCGTCACAATGTTTTAGGCGGTTTGCGACTGCTATTAGTACGTTGTCTCCCTCTAAGTGGCCGTAGTTATCGTTATAATTTTTAAAATAGTCGACATCAATCATGGCTAACCCTAAATATTGTGATGGCGCTAACTTGTTAATTAATGCTTTACAGCGTCTATCAAAACTATGCCGATTATGCATACCTGTTAATTGATCGGTATTGGCTTTTTCAGTTTCAAATAATTCCGCTTTATATTGCTTTCTTAATAGGATATCTAGTTGATATTGCACTATGGCCAGTACAATAACTATGCTGAAATAAAAATAAAGTGTCCACGCAATCGAAGTAGAAGAAAAAAGCTCAATAAATATCAGGGCAATGCCAATGATTGACCATAAAACCAGTTTATGTCCTAAGTGCAGCATCGGTATGGCTATAAATGCAGCAGCGACAAGCATAGGTCCACCCTCTTTTAATTCACTATAGCGTTGCACATATACCCAGAAGAAATAACTAAATAAAAAACAAAATAAAACCGCATAACTGAAAAAGCGCGAATGCAAGTACTCTGAACTTAGTGTTTTATTTATAATAATCAGGACTATCGATAACAACACCATAGTTACGCGTAAAATTGTTATGGTTGAATTGGCAGGCTCTTGTTGATTAAACCAAGACATAAAAATAAAAGATAATAAAAAAAGTGTTACAAGGTAGAGTGATGCATCAGCAAGACGCATTGAGCTTTTATTAAGTTGATTTTGGAAGTCGTGCTCTGTTGCACTTGAAAAATAAAAAACTGCGGGAATAAGACGCACCTGCACTCTCCTTAATAAGCTCACTTATCCTTATCCACACTATAGTTTATTGTTATTAATTAGCGAGTTAAATTTACCTTATTAAATAATATTATACATTACTTTTGCTATATCCTGAACAATCCCTATTCAGGGTATAAAGAATAAAAGTAGAGAGTTAATTAAATAGCCGAGGCGCTACTATACAACGCCTTGTTCAATCATTGCATCGGCTACACGTCTAAAACCGGCGATGTTAGCGCCTAGTAATAGATTACCGGGCTGATCAAATTCTTTTGCGGTATCGCTTGCTGTTGTGAAAATATCTTTCATTATTTGTTTGAGCTTTTCATCAACTTCTTCAAACGTCCAGCTTTGCATACTGGCATTTTGCGCCATTTCTAGTTGGCTCGTTGCCACGCCACCTGCATTTGCTGCTTTGCCAGGTCCATAAGCAATTTTTGCTTCTATGAAACAATCAATCGCTTCTTTGGTTGAAGGCATATTTGCTCCTTCACTGACTAAAGTACAGCCATTTTCAAGTAGTGCTTTTGCATCCGCTTGGGTTAATTCATTTTGTGTAGCACAAGGAAAAGCCGCATCCGCACTGTAACGCCATACAGCATGACCATCCTGAGGGTACTCATCGCGAGGCGTATACTTTGCCTGAGGGTGAGTATCTAGGTAGTCACTCAAACACCCTCGTGATTGCTCTTTTAATTGCTTAATGAGTTTTAAGTCAATGCCACTCTCATCGTACAAAGTGCCTTTTGAGTCACTACAGGTGATAGGCGTAGCCCCTAATTGATATAATTTTTCCATGGCATAAATTGCCACATTGCCAGAGCCTGAAATTAAACAGCGTTTTCCTGATAAGCTGTCATCACGATCTTCAAGCATATAGTTAGCAAAATACACTGCGCCATAACCCGTTGCTTCTTTGCGAGCAAGCGATCCGCCCCAAAGTAAACTTTTACCGGTTAGTACGCCTTCATAGCGCCCTGTTAAGCGTTTGTATTGGCCAAACATATAACCAATTTCTCGTGCCCCTACACCAATATCCCCTGCAGGTACATCGGTAGTCGGGCCAATATGACGATATAACTCGGTCATAAACGATTGGCAAAAACGCATTATCTCGCCATCAGAGCGTCCTTTAGGATCAAAATTAGCGCCTCCTTTGCCGCCGCCTATAGGCAAACCAGTCAGTGCATTTTTAAAAATTTGTTCAAAGCCTAAAAATTTTATGATGCTGGCATTTACACTTGGATGAAAACGTAAGCCGCCTTTGTAAGGGCCAAGCGCCGAATTAAATTCGATACGGTAGCCTTTATTAACTTGAGTATTGCCCTCGTCATCAACCCAAGGCACGCGAAACATTAACTGACGCTCTGGCTCTACCATTCTTTGAATAATTGCTTGTTGTTGGTAATGACTGGTTTGCGCAAATACAGGCTCTAGCGAGTCTAGCACTTCTTCTACTGCCTGATAAAACTCACATTGCGCAGGACTCGTCTGCTTTAATTGCGCAATTGTTCTGTGTATATAATTCATATTTATTCTTCCATGTGGGTATTTTTAAAT
This sequence comes from Pseudoalteromonas sp. G5_S1_54_S4, assembly GCF_054968565.1. Lineage (NCBI taxonomy): Bacteria > Pseudomonadati > Pseudomonadota > Gammaproteobacteria > Alteromonadales > Pseudoalteromonadaceae > Pseudoalteromonas > Pseudoalteromonas sp. G5_S1_54_S4. The sequence goes on from NZ_JBQKUL010000038.1 coordinate 28,899, forward strand.
TCGAAACAGGAAAAATGATCAACGTTATTGTTAGTAGAGAAATTGATTATGCGATCATTATTTTTACACTTTAACATCATAGATAAACTGGATGCACGTGTTTGATGTTGAATTAAATTATTGTTTCTTTTGTATAAAAACCCGTTAAAAAAGAATTTATATGCTAAAAACACCAATTTAAATGAATAACACGTTAAAAGTATTAAAAAAATAGTAAAACAAAATACGACTCTACGTTTTTACGAGAGCGTCAACATAAAATGCTTTATAAGACTGAAGTTGTAGAAGGATAAGACTAATAATAGCGTAGATTTTAGTGAGTTCGTTTAAGAGGGGTAAATGGAGGTTGCTAATCAACCTTTATAAAATGCATTAAGCTTTTTCGCCATCTGGGCGAAAAGTACGCTGCACACCAGTTAAAAATAAACGTAAAACTTGATCGTTACACACACGGTAATGTTTGTTTTCAACTTTACGTGAAAATGCACTGAGCTCATGCTTACTTAAATAAAAATCAACTAAGGCTAGTGTGGCCATCACGTCTTCTGCTTTCATATTTAAAGCAATACGTAATTTCATAAAAATAATATTGTTGTTCAATTTACTTTCAGGCTCTGGCTGCTCACCTTCACGCTTGCCGCGCTTGGTATTTATAAAACCATTTAAAAATACCGCAAATTCAGTGTCACTTATTGGGGTATACCCAGGCTCGCCCTCTTTAGTTAACCATGCAATCACCTGCTCAGTGCTGACGCTGTGCTCTGCAGCGGAGAACACGTCAACCATTGCTGAATCGGTTAAATCGAAGGTGTAGCGAATACGGCGTAAAATATCGTTATGTGTCAAAGTAAATCCCGGGTAAATAAGCGCTCAGCAAACAAAAGCTGTTTAGTAGCGACGCAGTTTATCAGAGTTACACTAAGCACCCTATTAAATACTGTGTTTAATTACCCAATACCTTTGCCGGATCTACTCGTGTTGCTTGCCATGCTGGATATAGCGTAGCAAATATCGCAAGCACAAAGGTGGCTATAACGGTCAACACAATATCTTGCCAAACTAATTTACTGGGCAAAAATTCGATAAAGTACACACCTTCTAGCGGGTTTTCACCCAGTAACAAGCTCAGCCAAGTAAATAACTCACTGATATTAATTGCTAAAATCACGCCAACAATTGAGCCTAAAAGTACACCCACAAATGCTTGGGTTAAGCCTTGCATGACAAAAGTAGCCAATATGGTACTGTCTTTGGCACCCATGGTTTTTAAAATAGCAATATTGCCTTCTTTTTCACGCACTTCCATTACCAGTGAAGACACAATATTGAAACTCGCCACCGCGATAATTAAAAACACCACAATATAAACAATCGTGCGCACCATTTGAATATCTTGATACAAGCTACCTTGCGTTCTAAGCCAACTCGAAATATACACATAATCGGTAATAGTCTGGCCAACACGAAGCGCTATTTGATGCGCCGAAAACACATCATCAACACGCAAGCGTAACCCTGTTACTTGGCTTTGATCATAGCCTAAGGTTTGTTGTGCTTTGTTAAGATGAATAAAAGCAGCGCTGCTGTCGATTGGTCCGCCCATTTCTATAATGCCCGCAAGCGTGAGTGTAACGCGTTTTGGGGCGAGTAATGACTGGCCTTTTTCACTAATTTGCGGGATTAACAAGGTCACATTATCACCTAATGCGATATTAAGTTGCTTAACAATTTGCTTGCCTAAAATAACATTATCACCTGTTAACTGGCTGACTAATTTACCTTGTGTAAATTGGTTTATGGCTGACACATCACTTTCCAACGAAGGCTCAACACCTCGAATCTCAACCGCTTTTAATTGGCTTTTAAATTGCGCCATACCATTAACAGCAATGAATGGGGCTGCGCCTGTTACGTGTAGTTGCTGTTTTAACTTTTCGACTTTAGTGGGCCAATCGGCAATCGGCCTACTTGGGGCAACATATTCAACTTGCGGCACCACACTCAATAAGCGATGCACTAATTGCTGCTCAAACCCATTAATCACCGATAACGCCACAATTAACACGGCAACACCAAGTAAAATACCGATAGTGGATGCTTTGGCTATAAAACTTACAAAGGCATTTTTTTCATCTTTATGGCCTGAATAGGCTCTAAAGCGTTTACTAATAAAGGCACTAAGCAACATAACTAGACTCTTTTATTGATAGTTTACCATCATCTAAGTACGCTATTTTACCCAGCTTATCAGCCAGCTCTAAATCATGAGTAACCACCACAAAGCTGGTGTTTAAACTTTTATTTAACTCATTAATTAAATCGTAAATTTTAATCGCATTTTGCTTATCTAAATTACCCGTTGGCTCATCAGCAAGCACCAGCGCAGGCTCTGTCACTAGAGCGCGTGCAATGGCAACACGCTGACGTTCACCACCAGAAAGAGCCGAAGGCTTATGGCTACTTCTATGTGCAAGGCCTACCTTATCTAGCATGTTAAGCGCTTTCTTATTGGCTTCTTTTGCGCTCAACCCTTTTATGAGTAATGGCATGGCAACGTTTTCAACCGCACTAAATTCCATTAATAAATGGTGGAACTGATAAATAAACCCTAAGTTTTTATTTCTGAAAGCTGCTTGCTGCGAGCGAGATAGCTTAGCAACGTCTTGGTTTTTTATTTTTGCACTACCCGCACTGGCCGTGTCTAAGGTGCCTAAAATATGTAACAAGGTACTTTTACCTGAACCTGAGCTGCCAACAATTGCCAGCATTTCACCTTGCGTTAGGGCTAAATCAACCCCTTTTAATACCTCAACCTGATTTTGCCCGTCTTGGTACACTTTGCTTATTTTTTCACAACTAATTACTAAATCATTCATAACGTAATACCTCTGCTGGGTTTACTTTAGCGGCTTGGCGTGCTGGATATAAAGTCGCTAAAAAGCTCATTGCTAAGCTTAAAACGGCAATAACACTTAAACTAACCACATCAAATTTGACGGGGAGTGAAATTCCCGATAGTAAATTTAAACCAACCAAAGCCAGCAGTTCATTTATATATAAGCTTAATAAAAGACCTAAAAAAGAACCCACGGCCGTGCCAATTACTCCGTTATAGAGCCCTTGTACCATAAATACGGTTTGCACTTGGCTTGGTGTGAGTCCTAATGTTTGCAAAATTGCTACTTCGCTTTGTTTTTCACTGACCATCATGGTCAGTGCCGATACAATATTAAATACCGCCACCAGCACAATTAAGCCAAGGAGCATAGACATGATGCGTTTTTCCATCGCAACGGCGGCAAATAAAGTGCCTTGACTGCTTCGCCAGTCGGTGAGTTTAAAATCATTGAGTATGTGTTGGCTGTCTTGCATAAACTGGTCAAGTGCAAACGGCTCATGCAGTGACACGCTTAAATTAGGTACCGTATTGTTGCTAAGTTTTAAAACCCGTTGTAGTGATACGCCACTGGTAAATGCCAGTCCCATGTCTATTTCAGAGCCAGTTTCATAGATAGCAGCAATTTTAAATAAACGTTGGCTTGGCATGCGCCCAAGTGGGGTGTACGTAGATGCGTTAGGCATAATTACACGTAACTTATCACCTAAGCCAACGCCAAGTTTGCGGCTTAAATAACGACTTATTGCAATATTATAATTATTATTTAGTACGCTTTGCCAATTGCCTTGCACTATTTTGTCGGTGATTTTATACAGCGAGCCGTTATTGTCGTAAAGCCCTTGTAATAACACCCCGTGAAGATCTTTATTGGTTTGCAATATGGCTTCACCGTGGCGGTACAAACTAACATGATCAACATACAGTGATTGCTCAAGCGCAGATTTTAACGAATTCATTTGCGCTTTGGAGTGATCTTTGGCTTGCACTTCAACGTGTGGAATAAGCCCCAACATATTTGATTTTAAACTACTCTCAAAGCCGTTCATTACACTACTGACCGTAAAAAGCGCCATTAAACCAATCGCTATACCTGCAATAGAAAAAAACGAAATGAACGAAATAAACGCATTGCCTTTAGAGGAGCGGCTATATCTGAGTCCGATAAATAGGCTAACAGGTTGAAACATATTAATTAAAACATTAATGCCAAAAGTGTGACGTTATAGTAGCACGAACTCAGCGCAATTGAATATCACCATAAATGTAAGAAATAATTTATAAATCTGACACTTGGCTATATTTTAAACAAGCCAGTAAACCCTGCTAAACTTTCAGCCCTGTTACTAAGTAATCAAGTAATACCCGCACATTAGTAGCCACAAATTGCCGTGGCGGATATAGACCCCACACGCCCTCTTGTTGTGGTTGGTATGCAGTTAATATAGGTACTAACTGACCGGATTTAATTTCATTTTCAATATAGTAATCAGGCAACTGAACAATACCTAAACCCTTTATAGCGCCGTCAACGAGTGCCCAGCCGCTATTACAATGCAATCGCCCTGCTACCTTAATATGTTTATCACGATTATTTTCATTTACTCGCCAATAACTACTATTGCCAATTAAACATTGATGATTATTAAGCTCCCCCAAAGTGTGAGGCTCACCAAAACGCGCTAAATATGCAGGTGAAGCACACATAATAAATCGTCGCGAGCTCAAGCGCCGCGCTTTTAAGCTTGAATCTTTTAAATGGCCTAGTCGAATGGCTAAATCAAAGCCCCCCTCTAATAAGTTTTCTTGCTCGTTAGAGAGCGTTGCGATTACTTCTACCTCAGGGTGATCATGCATAAATGAATGCACAATGGGCATAATAAAACTTTCACCATACATAACCGGTGCTGTTAATTTAATTTTACCTTTAGGTGAGGTTTGTACCGATGCTAAGCCTTGAGTGGCCTCGTCCATTGCGTGCTGTAAATGTTTAACTTGGTGTAAAAACTGCTCGCCCTCTTTGGTTAAAACAACCTTGCGAGTAGTACGTGTTAATAATTGCGTATTTAACCGTTGTTCTAGCTTTGTAACATGGCGGCTAATATGAGCAACCGATAAACCTAACGTCTGTGCAGCTTGGGTAAAACTTCCCTCTTCGCCAACAGCAATAAACTCATCAATACCTTCCCAACGCATAATTATTACCATACTGTAAAAGTGTTTTATTAAATTGAAGATTATCATTATCTGAGAAACAAATACAATAACCTCATCACCCAAACAGTATGGGTCTACAATTCATATTCAAACCACTACAAAGGATATACACATGTCTGAATTTATAAAATCAAAAGCAGCGATTGCCTGGGGCCCTAATCAGCCTTTAAGCGTTGAAGAAGTTGATGTGATGATGCCTAAAAAAGGCGAAGTAATGGTAAAAATCACTGCCACTGGTGTGTGCCATACAGACGCTTTTACTTTATCAGGTGAAGATCCTGAAGGTATATTCCCCGCTATTTTAGGTCATGAAGGCGCGGGTGTGGTTTATGCTGTGGGCGAAGGTGTTTCAAGTGTAGAAGTTGGCGATCACGTTATTCCTTTATACACCGCAGAATGTGGTGAATGTAAAATGTGTACTTCAGGTAAAACAAACTTGTGTTCAGCAGTTCGCGAAACGCAAGGTAAAGGCTTAATGCCAGATGGCACCACTCGCTTTTTCAAAGATGGCGAGCCTATTTACCACTATATGGGTACATCTACATTTTCTGAATACACAGTATTGCCAGAAATCTCATTGGCTAAAGTAAACAAAGAAGCGTCGTTAGAAGAAATTTGTTTATTAGGCTGTGGTGTTACTACCGGTATGGGCGCTGTAACAAATACGGCTAAAGTAAAAGCGGGCGATACGGTGGCTATTTTTGGTTTAGGTGGTATTGGTTTATCTGCCATTATTGGCGCTAAAATGGCTGGTGCAAGCCGTATTATTGGTATTGATATTAATACCTCTAAATTTGACTTGGCGACCAAACTAGGTGCTACCGACTTAATTAATCCAAAAGACTTTGACAAGCCAATTCAAGAAGTCATTGTTGAAATGACCGATGGCGGTGTTGATTACTCATTTGAATGTATTGGTAATGTTGATGTGATGCGCTCTGCGCTTGAGTGTTGTCATAAGGGATGGGGAGAGTCGGTGATTATTGGTGTTGCAGGTGCAGGCCAAGAAATTTCAACTCGTCCGTTCCAACTTGTTACTGGCCGTGTATGGCGTGGTAGCGCATTTGGTGGTGTTAAAGGTCGCTCACAACTTCCTGAAATTGTAGAGCGTTACATGGCGGGTGAATTTGCGCTAAACGACTTTATCACTCATACCATGAGCCTAGAAGAAATTAACGATGCCTTTGATTTAATGCATGAAGGTAAAAGTATTCGTACTGTAATTCATTACTAATACGCTCATTTCACTTAATTACCATCACAAGCCGTTGCTATTAAGTAACGGCTTTTAAGGATTGTTATGTTAGAAAATATTTCAACAGCGAAAGTGGCTGGCGGATGGCATAAGCAATACAGCCATAGCGCTTCAAGCACTCGTTGCACTATGCGTTTTGCAGTTTTTTTACCGCCAGGCGCCAGTGAAACCAATAAGGTGCCGGTACTGTACTGGTTATCAGGTTTAACCTGTACCGATGAAAACTTTATGCAAAAAGCAGGCGCATTTAAAAAAGCATCGGAGCTGGGTATCGCCATTGTAGCGCCAGATACGAGCCCACGTGGTGATAACGTGCCAAACGAAGACAGCTATGATTTTGCACAAGGTGCTGGGTTTTACCTTAATGCCACAAAAGCGCCCTACAACACCCATTTTAATATGTATGATTACGTTGTTAATGAGTTACCGGCACTAATTGAGCAACACTTTCCTGTTACAGATAAAAAAGCAATTAGTGGTCATTCAATGGGCGGGCACGGCGCATTGATGATTGCACTTAAAAACCCACAATCGTACACCAGCGCTTCGGCATTTAGTCCTATTGTTAATCCTATGGCGTGTCCGTGGGGTGTAAAAGCATTTACAGGCTACTTAGGGGACGACAAAACAACGTGGGCACACTACGATACTTGCGAATTAATGCAACAAGCCGAGCAAGCTAACTATTTACCTATGCTGGTAAGCCAAGGTGATGCTGATAACTTTTTAGAAGAGCAGCTTAAGCCGCAAAATTTGGTCGATATCGCTAATACAAAAGCGTATCCGCTGCAGCTCGAAATGCACGCTGGCTACGATCATAGTTACTTTTTTATTAGTAGCTTTATAGACCAACACTTATTATTTCATCATCAGTTTTTATCGGCTTAGATTCATTACTGTGTAGAGTAGATTTATCTACTTCTACACATTCTTTTAAGACCTTAGTAACCTGCCTACATTTTTTAATCACACCGTCATCTCCTTTTATAAATTCAATTATGGCTTTATCAGTTTCGTAACCAAGTTTGCTAAAACTAAAACCATCTTTATCCTTTACATAACTATTAGTGCTATTGATGTTTGAATTGGATCTCGCCGTTTCATCCAAAAATATACCCATTACTGTGCAACCACTTAATACATTTAAAAAGATAATAATTAATAAAATGCGCATGTAAACTCTCGTTGCAAATAAGCCAAATTATATACGACTTAAAAAAGGAGTGTTGTAAAAATATGTAAGCCCCACAATTTTACATAATAGAGTTTGCTTGTGTGGTACGCAGCTGAAATTCATTGCTGGGTAAAAACGCACTTTATTGTGTAAATATTGCTAACGCCACTCATCCCCCTCGATAAAACAAAGGTAACACAATGATTTTATTTAAATTAATACCTTGGTTCAATTTTTGCTACTTATTTAAAATTTATCCGTGGAAATAGCAATGGAAATTGATCTACAGTGGAGAGACATTATTGATAACTTGATTCATCTTGGCATGGCGTATTTACTTGCCCTGCCAATGGCATATGATAGAGAGCATAGCCATAATGGTGCAGGTCTAAGAACGTTTCCTTTAGTTGCCGTCGCATCATGTGGTTATGCACTGATTGCTATGTCAGTTTTGGAGGGCGCAGAGGCGCAATCTAAAATGTTACAAGGTATTATTACAGGTATTGGTTTTATTGGTGGCGGCGCTATTTTAAAAAATAACCAGTCTACATCTGGAACAGCAACAGCTGCGAGTATTTGGAATATGGGTTTAATTGGTATCGCTATTGCGTACAGCCGCTATGAAATAGCTATTTTGTTGGCAGTAATAAACTTCATAACGCTTAGGTATGTTAAAAAATTTAAATAATGAAAATTATAATTAATTGCTTAGCGCTGACGCGATCACCCTGTTAAATTCAATCTTCAAACTCGCCTTTTGATATAATATAACATATAATCAAGTTCATTTTTTTCATTCTTGTTAATTGTATTTTATGTCATTATCTTTATCGCAAAGTCGCTTGCATCATATTGATCTATTACGCGGCATTATCATCATATTTATGGTGATAGATCACGGCATGTATTATTGTCTAAATTATTCAGTAACTGATCCCATGACCATACCCGGAACAGATGCGCTTACTTTTTTCACACGCTTTATATCGCATTTCTGTGCGCCATTATTTGTATTTTTAGCAGGCCTCTCTGCCGCTATTACAGAGCATAAATACGCGTGTACTCGTCAGTTTGCTAACGCTTTAATAGTTCGAGGCTTAGTGCTTATTTTATTTGAGTTTACAATTGTGTCATGGTCATGGAGTTTTAATCCTCTTTTCCCGATGTTATATGCTCAAGTAATTTGGGCGATTGGCTGGGGCTTTGTGGTGCTTGGCTTGCTTCGCTTAACAGGTATATACCCTGTATTTATAGCTGGGTTATTACTGGTATTTGGTCATAACTTACTTGATGGCATTACCTTTGAAACTAATACAATAGCGCATACACTGTGGTCTATCGTTCATCAAAAAAATGTATTAGCACTGCCGTTTGGTTTTTCTATTAGAACGACCTACCCCGTTGCGCCTATTGTTGGACTCATGTGTTTGGCTTATTGTGCAGGTATATATTATAAATCTCAGCATTATAGTAAAAAAGTGATGAATTACGCGTTTATTATGGGTATGAGCTGCCTAGCACTTTATTCAATACTACGCGGCTTTAATTTATACGGTGATATGTCACAGTTTTCTACACATACAGCTCCACTGCTGACTATTATGTCGTTTTTAAATCCGACTAAATATCCGTTGTCGTTACAATTTATGTTACTTACTGTAGGGCTTGGTTTAATTGCGCTAAAACTGTTGAGCCACTTAAAGGCTAGTTTTTCGCAAAATTTTCTGCAAGTACTAGGTAAAACCAGCATGTTTTCCTACCTCACTCACTTGTATTTGCTACATGCTATCAGTTGGCTTTTAATACCTGCTCTTGGTTTTAACTTTAGTGATATGACCTATGGTGAAACCCTTGTTGGCTTACCATCTGGGTATGGTATGAGTTATATTGCGACCATGGCGATGATAGCTGTAGTGGTTGTGCTTACCGCCCTACTCGCTAAGCGCTACTTAAACTGGAAATATCGTAATAAAAACAGCCTGATTGCTAAATATATTTAGTAATCTCCCCCACAATATATTGGGGGGGAAATACTCGATAAAATGTTTCGTCACTTTATCAGATATATTAATTTAATTTTTTGAGTGCTTTTTTTAATGCATCATAATCGACATTTATAAATGATAACGCTTTGGTTCGCTCTTGTTGTTAATTGAACTCTGAATTACTCCAGACCCTAACGAAATCTACTAGCATGTTAGCCTCAAAATCATCACTGATATTCTTTTCATTACCATCCCAACCACCTACTTGTAACGATAAAATAATATAAGAAGGTAAACTTCCAACTCGGTCGTCATAGTGCTCCCAGACTTTTTCACCATCTATATACATACCGACATAACCAGGCTGCCAATGCATGCCATATATATGGAAACCATCTGAGGAATAATTATGATAAAGCTCGCCGGAATTTACTGACTTATGTTGGCTACCGTAACCATCCCAATGCAGAGCAGAGATACTGATGTCTTCCCCCCAGGTACCTAAACTCTCCATAATATCAAACTCCATTCCCTGATCGAATGTAGGTGAGGTATCTCCCCAAGTGTCTTTAATTAAAAGAAATGGTTCTTGACCATAATTAGTATCTGCATAATTACCTCCACGCACAAAAGCATCTTCAGTCGGGAATAAACTTTCTTCATTTACAATTAAAGCGGGCCTATCAGAAATATTATTCGCTTCACTGCTAAAAATTTTTATAAGCAGGCTACGCATATAATTGTCAATCAATGCAAAGCTCGCCTCTTTATCAGAACTTTTTTGCTCTCTTATATAACTGGTAACATCCACTTCAATTATGTTTCCCGTAACCTCTCCATAGCTATGACTAAACCATAAAGGATCGACCTGCGGTTTAGTATTCCAAGTTACAGTATCTTGGGACCAATCTGCGGAAAGTGTTTTATGCACAGCTATGCTGCTTTGAGTGTTTGCTTCAGAGATCTTAAATCTTAATAATGCAGAAGAAATAGTAGTAGATACATCATCAAGATTAAATTTTAATAATGACTGCCTCCTATAAGTATCATTACCATAAATGCCTTTGTCAGGTAGTAACCAAAATGCAGGCCAAGCACCATGTACTGAGTCATACTTAATTTTGGCTTCAAAGTAACCATATTTTTGTCTAAATTTACGAAAAGTACTTACCTCAGCGGCATTATAAAAGTAACGTTTGGTTCCTTGATTTAATGTGTTTTTTTCTGCTTCAAACCGTAACATTTCATTTTCAATGCGAATAGTTTCTCGCCCAGCATTACCTGCGATACCACTCATTCCTAGATATTGCTTTCCAACATGCCAATTATTAGGGTTTAATAAAGTTGAATTAAAATTATCTTCAAAAGTCAGCTCCCAATTACCAGCTAACGGCGGAGAAATGTTATTATCTGGCTCTCCCTCAACAAAGGAAACCGAGTCCATGTAAAATCTACCTGTTCCAAGAGGGCCTTGAATACCAATAGCCAGGACTTTCTCATTTTCATCAAGATTAAAGCCATTGAGATTGATTCTAATCGTGTGCCATGTATCGTCTGAAAAATTATTATGGCCAGGCAAACCATCCAATGTCCAAAATTCGTTATTGGTTTCATCAAGATTTATTTTTTATGAATCGTTACCGCGACGAAACATTAAAGTGCCCTTATTTCCTGATTTTCTGTATATTTTTGCCTCAAGTATTGAATTTTTAAAAGGAGGTACTTGAGCAATACGTAATCCTGATTGAGTCCAGTAGTGTGCCTGCATTAATATAGCTCTTTCGCCATCAGCTACAGGCTCACCAATTTTAGTTAAAGTCGATTCACTAGATGAGGTTGACCACAATGAAGTACCATTACGTGGTTTGTCATCAAATAAAATAATAGACGCAAAACTAAGTTTAGACAGAAAGAGTAAAGTACATAAAGTGAGACTTTTTTGCCCTGTAAGCAAGCGTTTTAATGGTATTAATTTCATCACTACTCCTAAAGTAATTAATAAAATTGAGTATTTAACCTATCTGAGCAAAAATTATAGTAACTATTTATAAAGTTCTTGATGCACAATAAATAATACTTTTTAACTTAATAAAATAAATAACATACTACTAATTAATTGTTATATTGTATGCAACAAACCTAATATTTTCAATTTATCAAGGTGCTTTATTTTTAATGCGGAAGAAGAGATTAGTAATTTGAAGTATTTGCAAAGAGGTGAAGTTTTAATATTTTCGTTAAGGAACTAATTAGCGCATTAGTTAAACTACAATATGGGTTCATACATTAAAAAAGGCGCTTAAAAAGCGCCTTGCTAACAAGTATGTGTGCTTAGAACATATCTTGATAGGAATTTGTTGTACTGAATGTAATTGCTTTTTCAAAGCCTGGCAGCTGAATGCTGTGCTCATCAATAACAATGTCATTTTCATCAATCAGCCCATCACCAAAACGATAAACTAGCGCGTATTGACCTAAATCTGCTTGTTGTTGATAGTGCTGTTGTGCTTCTTTTACCGCTGCATGTTTGCTGGTATAGAGCCCCATCATTTCATCGCCATGACGCTTAGCAAGCATCTGCATCGTTACTTTTGCTGAAAGCACTGTGGCTGTTGCATTATTACCACCAAACCCTTTAGAATTTATAAATGCAATATCCATATCACCACAATCATAGTGACTGTTACGAATATCTAAATGATCTGCATAAACATCATCAGCCACTTTATCTATAGTGGTAATACCCGGCATAATATTATGATTAAATACACCTAAGGCAATGGCAAGCTGATCGCCACTGGCAGGTGCTATAGTATGGCCAACATACGCTTTAGGGGCGGTTACTTTCCAATTATCTATTGCAAATGTTTGCGCTACTTTATGATAAATTAACGACTCAGTTACGCGGTTTTGTGGTGTGCTTGAACCATGGGCTAAAATAAAGCTACGTTGCTGTAATGCCTCTTTACCTAGTAAGCTACTGGCAAGTGCAGCCGATTTTGCCATGGTAATGTAGTTACCAGGCCCAGGTGAAGTAATTGATTTTTTTACTCCATCGGCGTTAACAAATACATCAGGCACACAGCCCATAATGTCTGCACCTAGTTCAAGTGCCAGCGCATCATCCATTAATATAGCCACTTGTGCGCCTTCACCTAAAGTAAAGCCACAGTTTTCGCCAAATGGGCGGCTGCTTCTACGATAATCAGGTTCATCGTCATTACTTAAATCATCTAAGCGGCGCAAACCTTCAATATTAGCCAGCGCACTCATATTGCCAAAGCCTTCAACCACTTCAGGGGTAATCGCACATTCTACACTTGCCACAATTGCAACACGTGTGCGCCCTGCTTGTATATCATTTACTGCTGCGCGCAAGTTATATAAAAAAGTAGCACACGCACCCGATGTAGAAAAAGTAGTTCCTACATTGCCCGTAACATAGGCATTGATAAAATCGGTCGACATTGTATTTAAACCCAGTGCTAGCTGCTTTGTGCTGACGCGATCACCTTGCTGGCGCGCTTTGACTAACCCACCTAAACCTTTATCGTCCATTTGGCCAATAACCGATGCTGAATAGGTACCAATTTTATCAGGCTCAACACTATTCATAATGTATTGCCAATCAAGTCCGGTTGATTTTATTGCATCGGTGGCAGCAAAAATAGTAGCTTGTAAACTACGAGGTTGGTAGCGGCTATTGTACATAATTGACGGATCAAACCCTGTGGGTAGTTGCCCAGCAGATTTAATTGGATTATCGCGAGTAGAATCATGTTTAATATCAAATTGAGCCGCAATAGTTACTTTCACTTTTTTATTTTCAAGCTCTTCAACGTGCCAACTTTCAGGAACTGGCGAAGGTAAATCACGACGGCGTGTTTCAAACACAATCGCGTTTTCATCCGATGCGGTTAACGTCATTTTTTGCTGCCATGGCGTGGCATCTACATCAAAATGTTGTTTTTCAATTTTACGAATTAATGTACCTGCAATAATTTGCTCACCAAAACGTGCTTCTATGTCGCTTTGCTCAACATTATTGCCTTTCATGTCTTGTAGTTGTCCATTCACAACACTCACTAAATTCATTAATGTGGCAAGGCCTAAAAATGTTTCTTGGCGAGCTTGAGACTCTAAGCTATCTAACACGATACGACGATAACCTTGATGAAAAGAAGTACGGCCAGCGGCATTAATGCCTCCCATGCCGACAATGACGGGTAATGCGGTCATAATTTACCTTTAAAAAAACGTGTTATAAGAATATGGAGTCAGTTTAAATGGATTACGAACACAACTTTGTGCTTTAATAGCCAAATATTAAGCATAAAAGGCCAAAAACAACTGGTCGGAGCATTTGAATGAGCAATAACCCAACAAATCCACCATTAAATATAGCTATTGCTGTTTACTCGCACCTACTGGTAACTAGTTTAACCCTGCCAATTGAAATGCTCCGAGCAGGTGAAGCGTTCGCCAAAGGGCACACTAGTAAGCAACACTTTAGAGCGCTGAATATTCATTTAATTGCTAAAAATATGGCTCCTATTGCAACCAGAACAGGTTTAGCCATCGTGCCTGATTGCAGCAGTGATAACGCCCCCTATTGCGATTTAATCATTGTTCCGGGTATTTGGCGTAATCCACGCCCGGTTGTTAAAACAAATCAACCAATAGTTAATTGGCTCAATGAGAGTTTTACGATGGGAAGCCATATTATTGGCGTTGGTACCGGCAATTGTTTGCTCGCAGAAGCCGGTTTACTTGATGGTCACCCTGCAACCACTCACTGGCATTATGCCAAGCAATTTTCTCAAGATTATCCAAACGTTAGCTTAAAACCTGATTTTTTTATTACCCAATCAGAGCGCATGTATACGGTAGCCAGTTTAAATGCCTTAGCTGACGTTATTGTTCATATTATTAGCCAATACTATGGTAAAGAAGCGGCGCAGCATGTTGAGCGGAACTTTTCACATGAAATACGTAAACCCTACGAAGATCAACGCTATTTAGAAGGCGCCGTTAACCGACATGCTGATGAACTTATTGCACAAATACAATTTTGGTTAAAAACTAATTTATCTAGTGAGTTAGATTTACAAGAAGTCGCGGCACAATTTAGCTTAAGCTACCGCACGTTTACACGCAGGTTTCGACTTGCTACAAATCAAAGCCCTATAGAGTACTGGCAGCAGCTACGTGTTGAAGGTGCAAAAGAATTACTGGCTTCATCGAACTTATCAATTCAGGAAGTCGCGCTAGAAGTTGGCTATAACGATCAAGGGCATTTAACCCGTGTGTTTAAAAAGGTATTGAGCCAAACCCCGAGCGAATACAGAAAAGTAGTCAGACGAAAATTATTTGGTTAATGTTTCTTTGCCCTTGTTTGATATTTTAGTCAGGCTGTTGACAACGCAGTTTCGACCGTTGTTTTTAGCTAAATATAAATAATTATCGGCTAATCTTAAAATTTCACTCAGGTGAGTATGCTCATGTGCATCAATACCGACCAAGCCAATACTGATAGTGATGTTTAACGTGCTCTGCATATAAGTAAATTGATGATTTTGTATGTCAGTTCTTAGCTTATCCATTGTGATTATAGCGACCTCTATGT
>NZ_JBQKUL010000039.1:0-43281 GCF_054968565.1 Pseudoalteromonas sp. G5_S1_54_S4
AAATTAAGAATGTGATTTGAAAGAACGCGAATAAAAATAGGTTTATCTGCGTCACAGGTTTGGGTTATTAATAGCGTTAACAGCATTGAATAATTGCTCCTTAAAGATTGTTGGATAAACAAGATATAAACCACTCCCATCATCATTAAATACGGTTAGGTTGAACCGGTATTCATCAGACAGTGGCTCCTCATATTCGGGGTATTCAAGGGCTTCATGTATAAGCGAAATAAGGCGCTTATTAAAGCAATGCAAAAGGGGGAGGTAGTTATCCAAAGGTTCAATGGCAACGACGAGCGTCGATGTATTTTGCCAAAATGACAGGGCTTCCTTTTCGTTAGTAAATGGTTCATTAATGTGCTTTAACAGCGCTTTATTGGCGAGCTCGTCAAAGCAGATATGTGAACTGATCGGGTATTCAGTTAGGATTCTCATCATAAAATTCCATAAAAAAGCCCATCCGATTGGATGGGCTAGATAGTTTGTCATAGTGATTTACTTGAACAGGTGGGCGAGTTGTTCGCTGGTATTTCTCATTGATTCAGAGGTTAGCTTTGCATAACGCTGTGTGCTCACAATTGATGCATGAGAAAGTTGCTCTTGAACAAGGCGAAGACTTACCCCAGCACTGACAAGATTTGATGCTACGGAGTGGCGCAGTGTATGAAGACATACATCGCTTGGGTCAATTTTGGCATTTATTAATAGTTTCTTAAAAGTCTTACGTACGCTTTTTAATGGCTTGCCTTCTACCTTACTGGCAAATAAATAAGGGTTATTTCGTTGTAGGGGGATTACACCAATAAAGCCAAGCAAGGTATCCGTTATATAGACCGTCCTGGGTTTACCATTTTTAGTATGGGGAATATGAATAACACGGTTTTTAATATCCATATCCTTTACCTTAATATTTGATACCTCAGAGCACCGAAGGCCAGTTAACGCTAATGTCGCAATGTAGCCTGCAATAACCTTGTTCGAATAGACTTTGCACTCATTTAATAAACGCTTTACCTCAAACTTAGTTAAAAAACGTGTCCTAGCGTTGTTTAACTTATAGAGCTTAATTGGCTTACAGACATCTTCGTTAATAACTCCAGCTTCTAATGCATACCGTGTAATGGCCTTTAATATTAATAGCACTTGATTACAGGTTGCTGGAGCATAGGTTTTTCCATATTTATGCTTAGTATCGGTAAGTTCAATATGTACTCTTTGCACATCAAGCGTTCTCAGTTCACAAAGGAGTGTCGAGCCGAGTTGTGGTTCAATAATACGTTGCCAGCGGTATAAATCATCTTGCCATGTTCGCTTTCGTTTGCGTAGAAGGGGTAGATAATGGTTGAAGAAAAAGTCATTCAAAGTCATGTGGGTATGCTCATCCCGTTCTACTTTGGGATTACGACCTTCCAACAATGTGACTCGGTGTTTTTGAGCAATACGCTTTGCATCAGCGACCTTTATATCGCCAAATTTACCAAGCGAGATACTGTATTTTCGGCTATGAAAGGTATATCTAAATAGAAATCGACGATTACCCGTTTTACCAACAAGGCATTTTAAACCTGTAATGTCAGTGTCGCTATACTCAGCTTCAGTTGCACGAGATTCGCGAATATGTGCAGGTAGTGATTGGATGAGTTTATCTGTGAATTTGAATCGTTTATTCATAATAATTCTCCGGAATATATTCAAAGAATTAATATATGTTTGAAAGGGCGGGTATGTACGCTAGTTTAATTAAAGGTTTAGGTGGGTAATTGTTAGTTCTTAAATCACATTTAAATTAGCTTATTCTTCATGTTTAATATTAGGTGAAACGTTCACAATTACTGTTATTATTTAAATGATTTAAAGGCTTATCGAAAAAATTGAAAGGAAAGGCAATGGCGCTACAAAATAGAGTAAACCCTAAAGGTGAGTTATATGCAGTTTCGAGTCGGGGTTTATTTATGGGTAATAAAGGCCGGCTTCATAATCAAAATAAAGAAATCATAAGAAAGCAGGCAACTAATGGGTGGGTGATTTGCGCTTTATCGCATAAGGGTATTAAACGCGAACTGATGTCAGAGTCATACACTGAGCTATTTTTTCTTGATGAAGCAACGGCGCTTTCTGCTGGTCATAGGCCATGTAGTGATTGTCTTAGAGATAAGTTTATTGACTTCAAAAAGCGCTGGGTTGATGTAAATAATAATGAAAATACCAACATTACAACCATGGCTGAGATTAATAAGTTTAATCAAAAAGAGCGTTACAACCGAGGTGAAAAAGTAACGTTTAAAGAAAATGCTCAAAATTTACCAAGTGGTACATTTATTGAGATTGAACAGAATTTCTATTTGATTTGGCAAGGTCTAAAATACTTATGGTCATTTGATGGTTATAAAGCTAAATCAGTGATTAAAAGCGAAGAGGTAACAGTATTAACCCCAAGGTCATTTGTGAATGTTCTGGCTAGTGGTTATATTCCAGAGGTGCACAGTAGTATTGAAACAGCGTATTGAGTAATTTAAATAAACTAATGTAAGGAAGCAGTCATGCAGATAAATATATATAAAAATTTACTAGCAAGTCTTGAAGCATCTAATTATAAAAAACGTTCTCAGGGGCTTTGTTGTTTTACTGCTCAGAAAGGGAGTGATTATAATAATAATCTTATGATAGTTGGACGAGCAGTAAATGATTGGAGTAGTGAGTTTCGGCTAGATGATGTTCAAATAGATGAGCTATTACATGAGCTTTTTTCAAATTTACCAGAACACAATTGCCCATTACAGTGGGTTGAATCCTCTTGGGGGAGTGCAAAAGAGTATAACACTAAGAAGTCGGCATTTTGGCGGGTTGCTAAAAACCTTTCACTAAATATTAATCAATTAGAATCTGATAGTCCATGGGTATCTAAAATAGTATGGTCCAACCTGTATAAAGTAGCACCTAGTGGCGGAGGTAACCCAAGTGACAGTTTGTGTGATGCTCAGTTTGAGGCTAGTAACGAATTACTAAAGGCTGAAATTATTGAGTTTAAACCTAAGTACATCGTATTTTTAACGGGTGAGGATTGGTTTAATGGCTTTTTATCGGAAAATGTAGAGTTAGAAACGGTAGATGGACTTAAATGGGTTGATGCTTACGGAGTCATTAAGTTGGACAATATAGTTTCAAAAGCTGTAATAGCTAAACACCCCCAAGGTAAGCCAGAGAGTGAGTTGTTCAATGAAATTATTAATGCCCTAGAATAGTCGGCACAAAGCATTCAAAAGCGACCTAATTACTCAAAGGTGAGCTTATTTCGGTGTTGTAGAAGGTATCTCATTAATAGCTTTCATTATTTTACCGTGCTTGAGGCTGATGGCTCTAGCTAAATGGTTGATTAAAAGTGGTTTTACGACAAACACTAAAGCGAGATACCTTATAGGTAAAATGGTACCGGAGGCAGACCTAAAAAAGATGTATGGTGAAAGTTAATTATAGGATGTTAATGTTTAGGGTTAATGTCAGTTATTAGACGCAATAGTAATGTAGAGCAAGCAAGTGTACCTAGTGACTCACAGGGTATGTACCAGAGCGAATTATCGAAGAAAAAAAGTTAAAGGTTTAGATTTAGTGAGTATCAATATTTTTGAATTTAATTTACTGAAACGTAAAGGGTTTTAAAAATTTGGATGGGAGAAAAAATGGGGCGATTGACGGGGCTCGAACCCGCGACAACCGGAATCACAATCCGGGGCTCTACCAACTGAGCTACAACCGCCACTACATACACCTTGTTTGGTGTGGCGCGCATAATACATAATATCCCCATGCTTGTGAAGCAAAAAATCAAAAAAAATTAAACTTATTACCAACGTATAAAAATTGCTCTATAATATGACGCTTATTTTTCGTGGTTGCCGTTAAATCTTGTAGCTTTAACCCTTAATAAGGTCGTTGCAAACACCTATTAAAGATTTACAATACAATAAACAACACGGCTAAACTGCTTAATAACACTATCAGGAGTTAATATGGATTCAATACTCAATTGGCTGAATGAAAATTCAGGCTTAATCTTACACTACGGTATTCAAGCAGTTATAGCGCTTGTTATATTTTTACTGGGTGGACGAATTGCTAAATTTTGTGCAAAGTTAACCGAAAAAGCATTCGACAAGAAAAAAGTAGATAAAGCGGTTTCATCGTTTGTCTCTAGTATTGTGTATGCCATTGTATTTGCCGCCACTATTTTAATGGCGCTGTCACAAATTGGCATCGAAACCACGTCATTCATTGCTATTTTAGGTGCCGCAGGTTTAGCGGTTGGCTTAGCACTGCAAGGGTCGTTATCTAACTTTGCGTCAGGCGTATTAATTATTCTACTTCGCCCATTTAAATCAGGTGACTACGTTGAAGCTGGCGGTAAAGCCGGTACGATTAAAAAAATCGAAATATTCTCAACTGAAATGCGCACACCCGATAACAAAGTTATTGTAATGCCTAATTCAAAAATCATGTCAGATGCAATTATTAACTACTCGCGCGAATCAACACGCCGCGTTGACCTTGTGATTGGTGTTGGCTACGACGCCGACTTACGAAAAGCAAAAGAAGTGCTTAAATCAGTGCTTGATAACGAATCGCGTATTTTAAAAGATCCTGCATACAATGTATCAGTTTCTGAACTTGCAGATTCAAGTGTTAACTTTATAGTGCGCCCGTGGGTTAACTCAGAAGATTACTGGCCAACATACTGGTCGTTAATGGAAAATATTAAAATAGCGTTAGACGACGCAGACATTACCATTCCATTCCCGCAAATGGATGTACATTTACACAAGCAAGACTAATTTTTTAAAATACTTATTTATTAAGGCAGCGCTCAAATTCGATATTATTAATATGCGCGTTGCCTTTTTAATAGGTATTAATATATTTTTTACAGGGTTATTTTTTAATGAAACTTAAGCTTTTATCGATATTAGTAGCAGCCTCAGCTACAACCAATGCATTTGCAGCAGAAGATGAGCAAAAAACCTGGGAAGTTACCAGTGAAGTAGGCGCTATTATTACCAGCGGTAATACCGAAACAACCACCTTAAAAGGTGGAATTAAAGTATTACATAACTTAGAAAATTGGAACAACGAGTATAAGTTAGACGGCATCTACAAAGAAGATGAAGTAGAGAACGAAAACGGCATAAAAGAAAAACAGCGTACTAACGAAAAGTACTCTATTTCAGCACAAGGTAATTACAAGTTAAATGAAAAGCACGCCCACTTATTTATTTATGGGTCACACGTATCTGACTACTTTGGTGCATACCGAAGTGAGTCGGTTATTTCAGCGGGTTATGGTTTACGTTTACTAAACGAGTCAAACATGAAACTAAATGCTGAAATTGGTCCAGGTTATAAGTACTTTAAATACCCAGATGTAAGCGAAGAGGTTGATGAAAACGGCAACTCACTAGCGGGTGAATACGAAGGCGAAGTAATTGCTTTAGGTAAATTAGACTTTAGCTGGAAAATTTCAGACAACGCGCGTTTTACCCAGTTAGTATCGGTAGAATATGGTGATACCAATACAAAAACTCGCTCAGAAACTGCGCTACTTACTAAAATTAATGGCTCGCTACAAATGAAAGTAGCCTACAATATCACCAATAACTCAGATGTGGCTGATGACAAAGAAGCAACAGATACAGAGACTTCATTAACACTTGTTTACAGTTTTTAACTATACTCAAAGTATAATAATGGGTAAGCGTGCTTACCCATTTTTTTTACTTATAAAATGGTGTAGTATGCCGCGGCTATCTTTATTCTACTGGAAGGACACTTTGTGAAGTTAATCAAACTTTTTGCGGTACTGCTAATATTAGTATTCGCTTCGTCATCATTTGCGCAAGGAAGTAGTCAAGGTGTTGCGCCCACAGAGCAACAGCTAGAGCAATTCAAAAAACTACCAAAATCACAACAAAAAGCACTTGCCGAAAAGTATGGCATTAGTTTAGATGCACTCGGTTTTTCGATTGATGGCGAATCATCCGATGATCAAGGTAACAAGAAAGAACCATCTTCTATATTACCTCGAGATTTAGATAAAAAAGACTCAGAGGAATTAACAGATGAAGAAAAATTCAAACCAAAAGAAGAAGAAATAAAACCATTCGGCTATGAGTTGTTCTC
Organism: Pseudoalteromonas sp. G5_S1_54_S4; assembly: GCF_054968565.1. Lineage (NCBI taxonomy): Bacteria > Pseudomonadati > Pseudomonadota > Gammaproteobacteria > Alteromonadales > Pseudoalteromonadaceae > Pseudoalteromonas > Pseudoalteromonas sp. G5_S1_54_S4. Next base: position 6,169 of record NZ_JBQKUL010000039.1, read on the forward strand.
AGGTGAACCAACAACGTTTGCACCTTCTGAAAACGCATTAGTGCCAAACACCTACATGGTTGGACCTGGTGATACGTTCTCTATTAATCTATACGGTAAAGAGTCATTTAGTGGTGAGGTTATAGTAGATCGAGAGGGTCGTCTTGCTATAGATAAGCTTCAACCGGTTAATGTTGCTGGCATGCAGTATAACGAAGTGGTAGAGCTAATTAAGCAAAAAGTAGAACAAGAAATGATAGGTGTGAAAGCATTTGTTTCTATGGGAGAAACCAGAACCATAAGAGTAATGGTTTTAGGTGAGGCCTATAAGCCAGGTGCGTATACTATACCTTCATTATCATCAATTACCCATGCACTATTTGTAAGTGGCGGGCTTTCTGAAATAGGATCACTGAGAAATATTCAATTAAAGCGTGCAGGAAAAACGGTTCAAACGCTAGACCTTTATGATTTATTAATAAAAGGTGACAGTTCGGATGATGTGATCTTAAAGCCGGGAGATGTTGTTTTTATTCCGCCAGTTGGTAAGCAAGTAACAATAAGCGGTGAAGTTCGTCGCGCTGCCATTTTTGAACTCAAAGGGTCAGAATCACTTGATGAAGTTATAGCTATGGCTGGTGGCCTAAAAGCTGAAGCTTACCCACAAAAAACAGTTATTGAACGTTTCACAGGTAACAGTTCAAAAACTATCTTACAACTCGACCTAACCAAAGACAAAAGCTACAGACCTAAAAATGGTGACACTATTAAAGTGCCAGCATCAAGTGATGAGTTAGATAATGCAGTCACATTATTGGGGGCTGTTACATATCCTGGAAATTACTCTTGGCAACAGGGTGACAAAGTTAGCCGTTTATTTACGTCAATCAAAAGTGATTTGTTACCTACAGCAGATTATGACTACGGACTTGTTGTTCGAGAAGTTAATCAAAAAGGTGATATAGAAATACACCAATTTTCACCACTAGAGGCTTCAAAGCAAAACACTGAAAGTGATATTGAACTTCAGCCTAGAGATATAATTGTAATTTTTAGCCGTTTTCAAACGAAAGAAGAAGAGGAAATAGCTCTAAAAACCCTCGCATTAACAAAAGAACAGTTAGAATTGCGTGAGCGAATAAAGCTATGGGACAAGTACGAAGAGAAACAATTTTACGAATTTATAGATTTAGGTGGCTCGCTGGAAAAAGAACTCGCTGAGCAGCTAGCTGAAGAAGAAAGTAAAAAAATTACTAATATTACTGACTTTCTTAATAGTGAAGAAAAGGAATTAAAAGAAAGTGATTATGCTGTTTTTAGCCGAGAAAAGTTATTAAAACCAATTATTGCTAAGTTGAATCAACAGTCTACTTATACAAGCCAAGTTAAGATGTTTGGTATTCGTGGTGAGGTTCGCTTCAGCGGCGTTTATCCACTGCCTACTAATGCTACGGTTAAAGAAGCGGTACTTGCAGCCGGCGGTTTAAAAGAATCAACCTTTTTAGATAAAGCAGAAATTACACGTTACGATAATTCTAATAAAAGTTCATTAAATCACGTCACTGTTGATTTAAACAAAGCGCTTGCGAATGAGACTAGCGATGAATTCGTAATACAAAGTAAAGATTCGATTAGTATTTATCCCATTCCAAATTGGCAAAAAGATTTACAAATTGAAATAGTTGGAGAAGTTCGCTTTCCTGGCGTATATAGCATTCGTAAGGGTGAAGACTTAACAAGTGTACTAGAAAGAGCGGGTGGTTTTACTGAGTTTTCTTATCCTCAAGGGGCAATATTTACTCGTGAGTCGATTCGATTCCAAGAGCAGCAACAACTCAATAAATTATCAGAAGATCTAAGACGTGACATTGCAACAAAAAGTTTTAACAGCTCAATAACCGACTCATCTCTAAGTTATAAAGATATGGATAGCTTAATAACAGATTTAGCAAAAGTTAAAGCCGTAGGCCGACTTGTAATTGATTTACCCGCTATTGAGCAGGGTACAGAGCATTTACCATTACAAGACAAAGACATTTTATACATACCAACAAAAAGTAATAGTATAAGCGTGGTAGGAGAAGTTAACTTTGCTACTTCACATATTTATAATGCAGGGTTGTCACTAGATGACTATATTAATCGAAGCGGTGGATTTAAGCAGCGCGCAGATGAAGATCGAATATATATAATTAAAGCGAGTGGTTTGGTCAAAGTTCCAAATCAAAGTTCGTGGTTTGCTTCAAATGAAGTGGATGAGTTAAGTCCTGGGGATACAATTGTTGTTCCGCTTGATACTGAGCATGTAGATAATTTGACTCTGTGGAGCACAGCAACACAAATCTTGTATCAAATGGGTGTAGCATTGGCTGCTATCAGCTCACTGTAACATGAAGTATATTTCTAGAGAGAAATTAGGCCTTTGTCATGATATTTGAACTTATTATGTTAGTGTTTGCATTTGGTTTTTCATATGCAGTAATATTTGCTATTACACCTCTAGCTGTAAAGTTTGGCCTTGTTGATACGCCATGTAATCGTAAGCAGCACGATGGAGCTATACCGCTAATTGGAGGTTTATCAATATTTTTAGCGGTATTTATTTCTGTTATTGCTTTTTATCCACTGACAACACAAGTTGTTAGTTATTTAGTGTGTGCTGGTGCAATTGTTATTTTAGGTGTTGTTGATGACTATCGCCAACTGGGTGTGAAAATACGTTTATGTATTCAAGTCGTTGTTGCATTAGTAATGATTTTAGGTAGTGATGTTTATATTCAAAATCTTGGAAACCTCTTTTCATTTGGCGATATAAACCTCAGCTGGCTTGGTATAATCTTTACTATTATTAGTGTAATAGCCTGTATCAATGCATTTAATATGATAGATGGTATAGATGGTTTAGCGGGCTCTTTAAGCATCCTAACCTTGCTCTCTGTGTTTATTTTAATGCTATTGAGTGGTAACTACGCGTTTGCATATTTACCACTTATTATTATTGCTACTGTTGCACCTTATTTAGCATTTAACTTAGGAATTAAAGGCCATAAAAATAAAAAAATATTTATGGGTGATGCAGGTTCAATGTTTATAGGGTTGAGCGTAATATGGTTCTTAATGGTAAGCACACAGGCTAGTGAGCCTGCTTTTAGACCTGTTACAGCATTATGGATAATAGCGGTACCACTCATGGATATGATGGCTATTATTATTCGTCGAACCCGAAAGGGAATGTCACCTTTTCATGCTGATAGAGATCATTTACATCACATCTTCATGCGAGTAGGCTTTAGCCCACGCAGAGCGCTAAGCGTGATATTAACCTTCGCTATTTTGATGAGTTCAATAGGCATTTTTGGTGAGATCCTGCAGATTCCAGAATGGATAATGTTAGCTCTATTCATAGTTGTTTTTGTATTTTATGCATTAGCACTTCAGCACTGTTGGAAAGTGGCGCGATTTTTACGAAGAAAAAACATTAAGAATTAACAATAGTAGAGAGTATTATGAAAAAAAACCACGGTTTTACAATGATGGAATTATTAGTCGTCATCGTTATTTTAGGTTTACTAATGTCATTAGTTGCGCCTAAGTTTTTCTCAAAGTTAAGTTCTTCTGAACGTAAAATAGCGGCAGCACAAATGTCGTCATTTGAAACAGCTATTGATACGTACCGCTTAGATTTAGGAAAGTACCCAGCCGAATTGTCTCAACTTCGTCAAGGTGACGAACCCCGTTGGGATGGCCCTTATTTACCAAAAGATGTACCACTAGACCCTTGGGGTAATCCATATGTTTATAAAACTCCGGGTACTGATGGTAACCCATATACCTTAAAGTCATACGGCAGTGATGGTAAAGAAGGTGGTACAGACAATAACGCGGATATTATTCATCAATAATGCAATTACATGACCTACTGCTAAATGAGTTTAGCGTCGATGCTCACGATCTTCAAAGAGCGATAAGCTATCAAGCTAAATATAGCGGTAGACTTGAACAGATCCTTGTTAACATGGGAAGTTTGCCAGAGGATCAGGTTGCATTGTTACTAAGTCAATACTTAGATATACCTCTGTTTACTAATGAGCAATATATTGACTTTGAACCTGTTGTAATTGATAAGGCAACACTTGATATTTTTATATCGCAAAGCTGGGTGCCACTGAGTAAGCAGGGTCAATATATAGAATTTGCCTGCAAAGATCCGCTTAACCAAGTGATGAACGAATGGTTAATTAAAAACAACCAAGAGTACACATTATTCATAGCTAATGAAGTTGATATTCAGTTACTTATTTCAAAGTATGAAGAACCAACCGCAGATCTTTTAGACGACAATCCTCTCGATGAGGAAGAGCGTCTTAAAGAGCTGGCCACAGAAGCGCCAACGGTAAACTTACTCAACTCGCTAATTAGTCGAGCATTGCGTCAAGGTGCATCAGATATGCACTTAGAGCCTTATAAAGGGCGCTACAGAGCACGCTTTCGTGTTGACGGTGTGCTTCACGAAGCTGAAACAATATCAGCCAGAAAACAGTTACCTATCATCACACGGTTAAAAATATTGTCGGGTATGGATATAGCCGAAAAGCGCCGCCCGCAAGACGGCAAAATAGAAATGAAAATTGCCAACCAAGAAATTGATATTCGTGTATCTGCTTTGCCACTTAATGATGGCGAATCAGTGGTAATGCGTTTTTTACGTAAAGAAAACGTACGCTACGACATGTCAGTGCTAGGGTTATCGAGTGATATAAACGAATTAATCTTGGATGATATAAAAACCACATCAGGAGTGGTGTTACTAACAGGCCCAACAGGCTCTGGTAAAACTACAACTCTTTATACGTTTTTAAACGCACTTAATAACGACGATGTAAAAATAATTACCTTAGAAGATCCTGTTGAATACCAATTACCTGGCATCAACCAAGTGCAAGTTAATAGCGATATAGGCTTTGACTTTTCAGCAGGCCTTCGTTCTGTGGTACGTCAAGATCCCGATGTTATAATGTTAGGTGAAATACGCGATAAAGAAACAGCTCAAATCGCACTACAATCAGCGCTTACAGGTCACTTAGTGTTCAGTACAGTGCACACTAACGATGCTGCCAGTGCTTATACCCGCCTACTCGATTTAGGGGTTGAAGAATTTTTACTGAATGCGGCACTGGTTTCTATAGTTGCACAACGTCTAGCTCGTAAAATATGTGACCATTGCGCTGAACCAGAACCCAATGCACAAGCACTGATTGAGAAATACGACCTGAACAATTTTGCTAAACGCTTTAATTTACCAAGTATTGAGTTAAAACGTGGTGCAGGTTGTGAGCATTGTAGTCAAACAGGTTATAAAGGCCGGATGGCGGTAACCGAATACTTACGCTGCGACAGCGAAATAAAAGCGATGCCTAAAAATGCCGACTTTATCCCTAAAGCCAAGCTACACAACCAAAGCTTAAACAGGCGAACGCTCTTAGAAGATGGATTATATAAAGCGGTACTAGGGCAAACAACCATAGCTGAAGTTATTAGGGTTGCTGGGTAATGCCACTCTTTAATTATAAAGCATACGATAGCTCAGGTGCAAAGTCAGATGGTCAAGTCGAAGCGCAGGATCAGCAAGACGCTATTACAAAACTAAAAGCACAAAAGCTACTTGTTTTTGAGATTAAAGAACAGCAAAAGCAGCATGCGCTAAGCTTAAGTTTTAATAATAAAATTTCACTCTCAGATCTTGAGTTTTTAACTGCAGAGCTAAGCTTATTATTAGCCACTGGCGTTAGAATTGACCGTGGGCTAGATATAATTAGGCGCACTAAAGCCAAGCCTGCACTAGCTAAAATGCTAGCCGATATAAGCAACACCATAAAAAAGGGCAGCAATTTATCACAAGCATGCCGGGCGCACCCCGACGTATTTGATAATTTATATTGTAACTTAATTGAGCTAGGTGAAGCCTCAGGTAACTTAAGTGAGATATTTGCAGGCCTTGCAAAAGATCTAAAATTTAAACGCGAGCTACAACGTAAAATTATAGGCTCGTTAACTTACCCCTGCGTTATTTTATTTGTATGTGTGTTAAGTATATTTTTTATATTTAATTTTATTATTCCTAAAATGGCTGACATGTTTAGCCAACTAGAAACTATGCCATGGTACACCCAACTTATGCTTTCTATTAGCGATTGGATGAACCAATATCAAGGACTGCTTGCCATTGGGGCTGTTGGTATTGTGCCAGCGATAGTATGGGCGTCAAAAAAGCCCCGCTTTTTAAAATGGTGGCATAAATCGGCATTAAAGCTACCCGTAATCGCTAATGCAACAATTACTGTAGAACGTATTCGTTTTAATAGCGGCTTAAGCTTAATGTTAAAAGCGGGAGTGCCTATCGACCAAGCACTTGAGCTTTCTGCGGGTAATATAAAAAACCATGTTTTAAACCATGAAATGAACATAGCCCGAAAAAAAGTAAAGCGCGGTAGTCAATTAACGCCAACGCTACAGCAAACGTCGCTTTATCCGCCATTTTATATTTCATTGTTAGAAGTCGGTGAGGAATCGGGTAATCTCGATATCGTATTTGAAGAAATAGCCAACCGCTCAAGACAAGATTTTGAAACTTGGACCGACAACATGACCGCGCTAATAGAACCGCTAATGATTTTATTTATGGGTGGCTTTGTAGGAGGCATTGTTGTGGTTATGCTTATGAGTATGATATCGCTAAACGATGTAGGCTTTTAAATGCATTCAATGGGTTTTAAGTTTAATAAAGGGTTCACCCTAATTGAACTTATTATTGTATTAAGTATCGTAAGTTTACTGTTAAGTGTTGTAGCCCCTATATCGATTAAAGCGGTTGACAAAACAGAGGCTAAAACAGAGCTGTTAAACACCACTAAGTGGATTAAAAATATCGGCTTTCAAGCGTTTATACAGCAGCAGAGCTATTCGTTAGAGCTGTATGGCAATACATTAAACTTGTATAAAATACCTAGTAACGAGCTCGTTAAAACAAAAGAGTTGGCGTCGCTTAGCTTTACTCAGCAAAGAGTTGATTTTAACGCCAACGGATTTGTCACCCCAGCACAAATAAGTGGTCATTTTAGAGGGGAACCACTTACTATTTCATTAGAGCCTAATAGTGAAAAACAATAACCAAAGCGGATTTACATTAATAGAATTACTAGTTGCCACTATCATATTATTTATGGCAATGGGTGCTGTGTCGCTTATTTATAGGGGAGCGTTTATATCTAGCGAAAAAGCCAGCAACCACGTTAATATAGTAGCGAATGTTCCCGCGTTGCTCAGTCAAATAAAGCAACAAGTGCAAAGTGCCCCCCCACAGCAAACACAACTTAATGGCCAAGGCACCGCATGGCAAAGTAGTTATACTTGGCAAGCAAGCGTGGAAAAAACTAAGGTGGTTGTAGACGCTGCTAGTAGCTTGGAGTTTGGCGAGCAAATGGCACCAAAAAAACAGTTTAAACTCTGGCAAGTTACCCTAACCCTTAATAGCCATGGCATAGTAAAAAATTACACCTTTAACGAAGTGAGTTGGCACGATGCGTAAACAGCAAGGCTTTACGCTAATTGAGCTGCTAATATCGGTTACTTTGCTTTCGATGCTTATGTTTACTGGTAATTACGTGTATATGCAATTAGCATCGCGGTGGAATAAAGAGCTGGGTAGTTTTGAGCAAAACATAGCACAAACTAAAGCGGTGTATTTGTTACAAGCCACGCTTGATGGCGTTGAGCCCTATTTAATTAAAAATAACCAAGGTCGCCCAGAAATGCTGTTTGTAGGTGACGATAAAAGCTTATTGGCCATCACCAAACGCGGGCTAATTAACAGCCAATACCCCGAGATATTTCGCTTAACTGCAGTGCAAAACAAAAATGGTAAGTATGACTTAGTTTATCAAGCGGTATCGGGCAGTGAGCTGTTACTCATAAATACCGAGCAAAACATTGAATTTACCCATAAAAAAACATTACTTACTAATTTAGATGAGGTAAATATAAGTTACTTCGGTTGGAAAAGCCTTGACCAAATGGCCATGCAAACCCCAGGTGTTAAGCCTACTTGGCAAACTACCTACTCCGGTGTAGACCAGCAACTTACGCCGCAAAAAGTACAAGTTACTTTAGTTAAAAACAAGCAGTCTTTAATTTTTTATAGCCAGCTCGACAGCGAGCCAAATCGCTGGTTTGGTAACTACATACAAACAGGTGACTTTTAATGCAGCGCGGTATTGCCCTAGTACAGGTATTGCTAATTGTAGCCGTGCTTTCAATACTGGCTTTATATTTTACTCAATCGGCGCGCCAGCAAGTGCATAATGCCACGCTTATGGTCGATAAAGCACAGGCCTATGTGGAATTACAAAGTGCAGAGGCGAATGTTTTATATGCACTATTCACCGAGCCAAAAGATCCAGAGCAAATCCCAAGTGCACAAAGCGAAGCACTAATTAACAAGTGGAACTTTCACGGCGAAGAGTTTATTTACAGCCCACAAGTGAGCGTTGCAATACAAGATTTACGTGGGTTACTTAATTTGCATTATCCCAACAAGCAACGCCTAACTCAGCTATTGACCTACAGTGGCCTAAATGATTATGATGCGCAGCTAATGTCGCGGCAAATAATACAGTGGCAACAGTTAGATGGGCGCACCGATTCCCTGCCTAATAACATAACAGCCCGGCATGCGGCTATTCACGATGTAAACGAGCTTACCCATTTAGGGCTAGCACCTGCGCAACTAAGTGTTTTACAGGCTAATACCACGCAATATAAAAAAGGGGCATTTAACCCCATGACGGCGCCAAACTCATTGTTAAATGCCATATTAACGCAAGATGTAGCAAGGCATGTTATTATGCTACGCCAGGCAAAACAATTAACCGTGCGCGAGTTTTCACAAGTCACCGGCTTTACTGAAAACGACGATATTATTTTATATCCGTCTAACTTATTTAAAGTAACGTTAAATGCACAAGTGGGCGAAGCTAGCGTACAAAAAGAAATTTATTATCATTTACAACCCACAGGCAAGCCTGTAGTTAACATAGTGGCAGTTAAGGCGCAGTAGAGTATTTAATGATTAAAACTAAACTCACATTATTGATAAAAAAGTGGCTATGTAACAATGTAGTTTACTACAGCGATAAGCCGTACAACTTAGTGTTAAATGCTCAGCAGCAATTTACCTTAATACCAACCGAAGGGGAGCAAACAAAAACGCCCTTGTTGCAAATTGTAGGGCGTAAGCATTACACCGAGCAAAGCGAAAATTACCCAGTTGGTAATAAAAAAGAGCTGGTAAGCATAATAAAAATGAACAACCAAAGTGCTGATAATAATCAGCACAGCCACAGCACTTATATTATTAGCTCCCTAGGGGGCGACCAAAGCAAAGTAACTTACTGGCGTTTTTTAAAGTTACCCGCTGCGTGGTTAAATTTACCAGAAACCTTATTACTTAGTAATACCCTAGCTGCAGAGCAAGTTTTAAATAGCCAGGCTTTTTCAGCTATGTTTGTTACAGGGCATCAACAAAGTGTGTATTCAGCATTGGCAAGCCCGCTAATTAACAGCCCCGAGCGCTTTGCCAGCATGTTTGGCGTACCTTGCAAGCAGGTAATCAATATTGAAGAGCCCACCCACTATGCACAAACGCTTATTGCTGGGCTTAAGGCACAACCAATAAAGCAGCTTGTCACGTTTTTTACGCCGCCAACGTCAGTCATTAATAAAGCATTGATAAAAAAAACCAGCCTAATAGCTATTGCTTTATGTGTTGCTTATGCAGGTTTAACCAGTGTTTATTTGGGGTATAAAACTCATAGTTTGCAAACTCAGCTTGCGCAAAATAAAAGCAACGTAAACCAAGCGTTAAACACCCTAGAACAATTTGAAGCCACCAATGCGCAATTAAATACCTTGCAAGGGTTTGCCCAGAACCAACAACTAACCAGCTCGTTATTTTTTGTATTACAACAATTGGTGACCAGTGCAGAGCTCACTAATATACGTTTTGAAGATAACCGTTATATTATTCGCGGAACTGCAAATAAGGCTACCGATGCTTTGCAAATTATAATCAATAACCCACGAACTAATAACGCTAAATTTGACTACCCCTCACGTAAAGAGCGCCGCGGCGAAAGCTTTGTAATTAGCTTTACCTTAAATACTTTGCAAGATCAAAGTATCCCCCAAATGCCTAACACAAAAAGCGAGGCTAAATAATCATGTTTGATTTAAAGCAGCCTAAACACCAATTAGCGCTCGCAGCGTTAGTATTATTAGTATCGTTAAAATTTATAGTTGTGCCGTTAATTGATTGGCAAAACACTCAACTAGCACAGCTTACTAACTTAGAAAAACGCGCAGCTAAATCGCAAAATGTGATTGCCAATCAAGGCCAAATTAGCCAAAGCCAACAAAGTATAAACGCCCAGTTAGAGGCTATTAATGAGCTGTTTGTTAACTACCAACGCGAAGGTGAATTTAAATTAGCCATGCAGCAACAACTAGAGCAAACTGTTGCCAGTAATCAGCTACAAATAAACACCAGCAGCTGGCTGCCTAGCATAGCCGTTGCTAATAATCAGCTTATACGCCACCAGTTACGCTTAAATTTAAAAGGTAAAATGCGTGATTTTATTACATTAATAACCCACCTTGAAAGCCAAACGCCTAAGGCCGAGCTTAAAAGCCTTAATATAAATATAAAAGGGCAAAAAACCGACGCACTTGGTAATATGAGTGGCTCCTTAGAACTGGCTTTTTATATGCACCAAGCACCTAACACTGCGGAGGCGCAATGAACAAAGTAACCTTAATGGCTATAGCTTTAGTACTACTGGTGCTTATTAGCGACTTTACCAACCGCTTTGTGCAAAATGAGCCACAAGCAAATAATAGCTTTAACGCGCAAACCAATAATGCCCAGCCGTTACCACTTTTATCAACCAGTGCCAAACAGCAACTAAACGGCTTATTTAGCGGTTACGACCAACCTAAAGCACCTACAGATACAATAGAGCAAGGTTTAAGTGCAGCACAGCAAGCGGCACAAAACGGCGAACTACTGAGTGTATTTGCAGGTGATTTAGAGCTAAAGCTAAAAGCGGTTATTTTCAGCGCCAAGCCGTATGCGCTAATTGAGCAAAAAAATACAAAAAACCAGCAAACTGAGCTGGTTAAATATACTAATAAACAAAGTGTAGCAGGGTACACCCTTACTATATTGTCAAACACGCAAGTTGCACTGAGCAAAAATAAGCAGCAAATTACCTTGGTAATGTACCAACGTGGTTAAGGCTAAATACACAATTATTGGCACGGAAACACTATGAAACACAGTAAAGCACTTACTTTCGGATTACTTGCAACCGGCTTATTAGCGGGCTGTAATAGTACGCCAAATGGCTTATCGCCAACTCCATCGTACTTGCAAAAAAATGCACCCGTTAATGTAAAAGCAAGTGAGGAGCCGCAATCAACAAACCCCGATAACAACAAAACTGCGGCACAGCATGGCATAACGTACTTAGAGCCATTGGCAAATAATAAAACTAGCCAAAGCGAGCAGACAAACTTAGCTGATCAGTTTAGCAATACCGAAAGTGTAAAGCTCACCGCTGATAGTTTATTAGTAAAAGACTACCTACATTACGTATTTGGCGAGCTACTTAATGTAAATTATATTTTAGGCGAGCAACTCAATAGCTCAAAAGATCAGGTAACGTTAAACCTGCAAGACGAGCTCACCAAACGTAAGTTATTCACCCTTAGTGAGCAAATGCTGCAAGAGCGTAATATATTAATACGTTACCAAGACGGTATTTATTATATTCATAAAAGTGATGACGGCGTATCAAGTAATTTGGTTTATGGTTATGGCGCCAACCCTGAAGATGTACCCAATACTTCGAATGAAATAGTTCAGCTTGCTCCTTTTAAAGCCGGGATGCAAACCTCATTAGCGAATACTATAAAGCAATTAACTAAGGTTGATGCGAGGCCATTGTTTGAGCAGCAAGCGATTATGTTTAAAGGTAAACGCAGCGACATAATAAAAGCCCTTGAGTTTATGCAGTTGGTTGACCGTCCTTTATTTAGAAATCGTTCTATAGGTATGTATAAATCAACTTTTATACCAGTTGATGACCTTAGCAAACAGTTACAAGATTTAATGAAGCAAGAGGGTATATCGGTCAGTATTAATGCCTCAAGTGAGCAAGCTGTATCGATTGTACCTTTAGAGCGCACTAATACCATGGTGTTTTTTACCAACGATAAACGCTTTATACAGCGTACACTTTATTGGGCTAAACAACTTGACCAACCAGCTGATGGTAACCAAGATCAATATTTTGTATTTAATCCTGAGTTTTCAAGAGCGTCAGACTTAGGAGAAAGCTTGCAAATGCTATTAGGCGGGGGCTCTTCGCAAGCATTAACGAGTAGTACCTCTGTTGCAAGCCAAAATAATAATACAAACTCAGGTAACGCCAGCAAAGCCAAACGCAACATTTCGGTCAATGCCGATGGCATGAAAATGGTGGTAGATGAGCGCTCAAACGCGTTGATTTTTTATACCACGGGTGATGATTATCGTAATTTGTTACCTATGATTAAGCGCCTTGACATTATGCCTAAGCAAATAGTGTTAGAAATGATGATTGCTGAAGTCACGCTTACTGATGAGTTTAAACAAGGGGTAGAGTTTGCTCTAACAAACCAAGGTGCTAATAAGCAAGGCGGATTTAACTTAGAGGGAAATGGTAATGGCCTTTCGTACGTACTGAGCGGCACACGCGGCAGCCTAAGCTTAAACTTATTAGAAAAAGATACCTACGTGAACGTGCTTTCACGTCCAAGCCTTGCAGTGCGCGATGGCGTACAAGCAAGTATCACTGTAGGTAACCGTATTCCTATTGTGGGCGACATTATTACGGACCCAGTCAATGGTTCGCGTACTTCAGTTGAATATTTAGAAACCGGTATAGATTTACAAGTAACCCCCACGGTCAATGCGCAAGGGGTTGTACTAATGGAAATAACTCAAAAAATAAGTAATCAAGCCAGTAGTAGTGGCGCTGAAGGTAACCCCATTATTTTTGAGCGCTCACTTAAAACCGAAGTGATAGCCGGTAATGGCCAAACCATTATGTTGGGCGGTTTAATTAGCGAAAACAGCACCTTGAGCGATCGCCGTGTGCCGTTTTTTTCAAGCATTCCATTACTTGGTCGCTTGTTTAATGGCACTGATAACAATAGCAATAAGACCGAGCTCGTTGTGTTAGTTACTCCGCGTATTGTTGGCTCTACCGCTGAGTGGGAAAGTATTTACAATCAGTTTAAGCAAGGAATGAGTGAGCTTAAATTGTCGGGCGAATAAAAAAGTTAATTAGCTCATATAATTTAAAAAATATAATGTTTATGTATTAAAATGTAGAGGTTATTGAGTTTTTACTCTACTCTAATTAAAAGTACATTTAAATTATTAAAAAACAATTCTTTAGTATTGTTGCTTTTTTAGTAATTGTAATTAAACTGCACATGTTAAGTTAATGTGCTTATTTATAAATGCATTAACCCATAAGTGCATGTAAAATAAAAACTAATTAACTTAACTTGATTGGTTTTTATTTGCAAGCTGCTGATTTTTAAAGCGTTAAAAATGTTGTCAGGTGTGTCATAAAGCGGTAACATATTTGCATTAGTTTTAAATAGGTTAATTGCTTGACAATAAACTAACAATGTTTAGACTAACTCTTGGCATGACTAGTAGTCACTTAGGTGACGGCCTATGGTGCATGGTCAGCCAATATACTTTTATAGGGAACAATGAAAGTTCCTGTTTCATGAAACTCGGAGAATAAAAATGTTTAAAAAAACACTTGTTGCTTTAGCGCTTACTACAGCTGCTATATCTGCAAATGCTGCTATAACTACACCTACTAGTGGCAAGGTAAATGTATTCGGTAAAGAATACATTGCAAATGAAACAACTGGTATTGCACTAAGTAATGTTACAGTTGACCTTAACGCGCAATACTCTGCCGGAGATATTATTACTCTGTCTGTATCTGGTGCTACTATTGATACAACTAATAGTGTTGCAGCTGCTGCTTATGCTACAGCAAACGCTCAAACTCTAACTTTAGGTGTTCTAAGTACTGAAGCTGATAAGGTGACTTTTCGTGTTACCGCTGCTACAGGTGATCACGGCGCTGCAGGTCAGTCTGAAATTGTTTTTTCTGGTATTAAGTTAACAACTGCTTCAGCAGCAGCAGCGGGCTCTATCTCTGCTACATACTCTGCTGTTACATCTACAGGTTTTGCTGTTGATTCTGCTTCTACTAACACTGCAACTGTAATGAAAGGTGTTAACCAGTACAATGTTAAAGTTGAAACTCCACTAAACGAAACTATTTCAGTTGGCTCTTTACGTAAAAACTTTGGTACTACTGGAGTTTCTACAACAATTGACTACACTGATGATGTTAAAGTAACTTTCGCTGATTATAGCCTTGCAGCAACAGAAGTAGCTGCGACTACAGACGGTGTACCAGCTACTTTAACAACTTTGCTTGGTGCTGCTCCATCAGCAACTAAAGTAACTTTAATGGGTGATTTTAGCTTCTTGGATACAAACGCTGATGGTAAAATTACTTCTGCAGATAAAATTCCATTAACAACTGCTTTTGCTCAACTAGCGACTACAACTGCTACATCAATTACACCTAGCAGTGACTTGCAGTCAGTTTCTTTTTCTGGTCCAGGTGGTTTTGGTTCGGCTGGTTTAACAATTACAGCTGGTAACGTCGCTGGTGATGTAACTATTACTGACCAAACTTTCACAGTTTCAGCTGAATCAACGTACGCTCCTAAAACTGGCTCAGCTACAAAAGCAACTGCTTCTTTAGCTGCTGGTGAGTGGGATCTTGACGGTTCTACAGACAAGATTGAGCTTATGCCTTTCGGTTCTGAGTATGCACAGTCAATCACTGTTGCTAATACTGGTACTGTTGAAGGTGCTATCACTGTAACACTTACAGCTGATGGAAAAGAATACACTAAAACTTTAGATGCAGTAGCTGCAGCTAACAGTGTAACTAACATCAGTCTAGAGGTTGCTGCTTTTGCTGCAGCTTCAGGTATTACTGGTAATGCACACATTAACGTAGTAGTTAACGCACCAGAATCAAACATTGGTGTTAAAGGTGTTTACTACCATAAAGCATCTGCTGACCGTGTATTAACTCACTAATACTGAGTTTTTAGGTAAGCCATTTGGTTTATAAAAAAAGCGAGCCTAGGCTCGCTTTTTTATTGCGTATAATTTATGGGTATATATTTTTAACCTTTAACCTTTAACCTTTAACCTTTAACCTTTAACCTTTAACCTTTAACCTTTAACCTTTAACCTTTAACCTTTACTATCTAGACCCTTAAACTGTTGTTTGCTACACTGCTGCACCTTTATTTTTATGAGTGTATGTTGTGAAATATCCCATTGTTAAGCCTTTCTTACCTAAAAACCATGACTACACAGCCCGCGTTAATGCCATATTTGAGCGTAACTGGCTTACCAATAATGGCCCGTGTTTACAACAGCTAGAACAACAGCTCGCTGAGTACTTAAACGTTGAGCATTTACTGTTAGTCGCCAATGGCACATTAGCCTTGCAAGTGGCCTTTGCTACTCTTGATATTAGCGCTAAAAATAAAGCTATGGCACTGACTACGCCTTTTTCATTTGCCGCTACCGCCAGTTCCCTGTGCTTTGCGGGTATTATCCCCGAATTTATAGATATAGACCCTGCCACATACAATATAAATATAGCTAATGCTAGTGAGGAGCAATTAAACCGTGCCAGTGCTATTGTAGGTGTGCATGTATTTGGTAATCCGTGTGATGTGGCTAATATTGAACAAGTTGCTAATAAGCATAACCTTAAAGTAATTTACGATGCCGCCCATGCCTTTGCCAGCAATCTTAATGGCCAAAGCGTGCTGCAGCATGGTGATGCTGCCACGTTAAGTTTGCATGCAACCAAGCTGTTTCATAGCGTTGAGGGTGGCGCTGTTATTTTTAAACATAAAGCCGATTACTTAAAAGCAAAACAGCTGATTAACTTTGGCTTTAATGCGCAGCAATTTCCTGAGTTTGTAGGTATAAACGCTAAAATGAGTGAAATGCATGCGGCTATGGGGCTGTGTGTACTAGAGCATATTGAGCATATAACCTCATGGCGCTGTAAATTGGCTAAGCGCTATACTGAGCTGCTTGAGCCTGTAAAAGCTTTGCAGTTACAAGCTTGGCATGAAGGTGGTGGTAACAATGGCGCTTATATGCCAGTGGTGTTTGAGTCGCAAGATACGTTATTAAAAGTACAAGCTGCACTCAGCAATGCTGGGGTGCAAACTCGCCGTTATTTTTACCCAAGTTTAAGTAAAGTGCCAGCATATGGTATGCATGGTAATACACCTATAGCCAACAGTATTAGTGAGCGGGTTTTGTGCCTGCCTATGTTTACAGATCTCACTCTTGAAGGGGTTGATGAAATATGCAACCACTTAATTACGGCATTAAAAACACTGCAATAAGCGATTGGTTTTACTAAATTACAAGGAGTTAGCTATGGCTGTTTACTCACAGCAAGCGCTACATGAGTTGGGCTTTTTAAGCGTAGGTGAAAATGTACGTATTTCTACCAAGGCCTCTTTTTATGGTGTTGGTAAAATAAGTGTAGGGGATAATGTACGTATAGACGACTTTTGCGTTATTAGCGCAGGAGAGGGCGGCATTACAATTGGCAACCACGTCCATATTGCAGTGTTTAGCTCGTTAATTGGTGCAGAAAAAATTACCATTGATGATTTTTGTAATATTTCATCCCGTGTGGCCATTTATTCAAGCAGTGATGATTACTCAGGCGAATACTTAACCAACCCAACCATACCTAGCCACTTTACCAATGTTGAACATGCACCCGTCACATTAAATAAGCATGTAATAATAGGTGCCGGCAGTGTTGTTTTACCTAATGTTAATATAGGCGAGGGCGTTGCGCTAGGGGCACTGTCGTTGGTTAATCGTGACTTAGAACCATGGAGTATTTATGCAGGGCAGCCTGTTAAAAAAATAAAGCCACGTAGCAACGAGCTACTTGATTTAGTGCCGGCGTTTTTAGATAAATATAACAGCGAGCAATAATGAACAAAGTGATTCACGTGTTTGCCGACACGCCACACCATTACCACCCTATGCAGCAGTTTTTTAGTCATCAGTGCAAGCCCAGTTGTGAACAAGCTTTTTGGGTAAAATCGGCAGCGCCTATTAACGGATTTACCAATTATGAAAACAATGATGAATTGTTTGCACTATTAAATAATGTAGACAAAAATGCGCAGGTCGTGTTTCATGGTTTGTTTGATATGCACACATGGAAAAAGTTGCTCTTTAACCCCATAGTTAAACGCAGTAGCTGTGTGTTGTGGGGCGCTGAACTCTACCGCCATACAAAAGCGGGCAGAACGATTAAGCAACGCATTGTGTATGGATTACATGCATTATTGATTAACCGCTTTAAACAGGTGTTTGCATTAAACCAAGGTGATGCACAATTAGCACAAAAAGTATTTAAACGTAAACAGGTAGCTGTATTACCTTACCCGCTTATTGGTATGCAAGTCACCAAAAGTGATTGCGCTGAGAGCGCTCCAGATCAAATGATTAAAATACTGGTTGGTAACTCTGCATCACCTAGCAATAACCATATTGATGCGCTTAATAAATTGGCGCACCTAGCAGATAAAAACATTCAAATTATAATGCCACTTAATTATGCGGGTGATCCTGAATACGTTGAGCAGGTAATTAATCATGCAAATAGCTTATTTAAAAACAAAGTAACCGCTATTACTAGCATGTTAAGTAAAGCGCAGTACGATGCGTTATTGAATAAAGTAAGCATGACTGTATTTGCACAACAACGACAGCAAGGGTTATACGTTGCTTATGCCATGCTATTAATGGGTAAACCCTTATTTTTATTGGGTAGTACATCTAGCTACACTAACTTAAGTGCGCTAGGTTTTGAACTACATAAAACCGACTCACTAGCCGATATTAGCTTTAATGAGCTGACTAACTTAACGAATGAGTTTAATAGTAATAATGCTAATTTAATGCAACAACACTTTACTGAAGCTGCGCTGGCTCCTAAGTGGCGTACTATGCTGCAAAACCTCCATGGTTAACTATAAATACCAATATGATTGCGGTGACATAATATGAGTATTGCAAAGGATGCACTCAGCGGAGTGTCGTGGACAGCGGCTTCAACGCTAATTAAAGGGGGATTGCAGCTCGCCCAACTCATCGTGCTTGCACGTTATTTAACGCCTGCAGAGTTGGGTGTACTAGCCATTGTGCAATTGGTGGTGAGCTTTGCGCAAATATTTGGTGATGCGGGTATATCTAATGCGTTAATTTTCCATAAAAACTTAGTTAAAGATCAGCTAAACCAGTTATACATCGTTAATGTATTGTTGGGTGTGGTTATTTCTGCTTTGGTGTTTTTAATGGCGTTTCCAGTAGCGCTATTTTTTAATATGGAAGAGCTAACCCGATTACTCTGGTTTTTAGCACCGGTATTTTTAATACGTAGTTTTGGCCAGCAACCTTTAGCACTATTGCAACAGGCAATGCGGTTTAACAGTATTGCTAAAATAGAAGTGTTTGCTAGTATCGCTAGCTTTATTATGCTGCTCACACTCCTTGCCTTTGACTTAAGGTTACTTTCTGTAGTGATTGCTCAGCTTTCAAATGCGCTAATACTCAGTGGGTGTTTACTTATTGGTTTTAAACATTTGCGACCTAAGCTAACGAGATTAAAGTTAAGCAGTATCATAGAGCCTATTAAATACGGTTTGTACCAAACGGGCGAGAGTTTTGTTAACTTTATTAGCGCACAACTTGATCAGTTGTTAATAGGTAAGCTGCTTGGTGCTGAGGCGCTGGGTATTTATGCCTATGTAAAAGCACTTGTATTTAGGCCTGCATTGCAGCTTATTAATCCTGTGGTTAATAAAGTGGCGTTTCCGCTAATGGTTAATCATAAACACACACATAGCTTGGCAATACTTTATAGTATGATTTTGCGCTTGTTGAGCTTAATTAATATTCCTTTGTATAGCTTAATTGCACTTTTTCCAAGTTTGGTTCTTAGCTTAACATTTGGTGAGCAATGGCTTGAACATGCCGAGTTATTAAGGTGGTTAGCTTTATACATGCTGATTATTTCAATGATGAACCCAATTGGCGTGTTATTAAGAGCCAGCGGGCAAGTTAAGCGCGGTTTTTGGTGGAACATAGCAGTAACGATTATCAGACCACTGGTTATTATATTTAGTATTGAGCTAGGTATTGTTGAAATGGTTAAAATGCTGGTTTTACTTCAAGTAGTACTCTTTGTAATGCATTGGTGGTACTTAATTAAGCCTGTAAGCGGGTTATCTATAATTGCGCTGTGTAGCTCTTTTATGCCAGCTGTATTGGCTTTTTCAGCGGTGTCGCTGGTGCTTTTAGTGTTGGTACAGCCTTGGTTAACGTTGTCAGCGGTATATTTGTTTTTGCTTATTTGTATTGGTTATGTGTTCGCCATAGCACCACAGTTATTTAAAGTTTTTAAGTTTATTAGAGGGGCGTAGAATGCCTGGCATCGTAGGGTTTATTAATAAAAATTCATTACCCGATAATCACCCAAGTTTTTTAGAGGTTGCAGGCAATGTGGCAAGCAACTGGTGCGAAGGTGGTCAACTTCAGCAGTTAGTAAAAACCACTGCGGATATTGGTTATCATTGTTTTAATAACCAAAATTTGCATGTTGATATATGGGGCGATATTTACTCGCTGAATGGCACTGATTGTCAACAAAATGATATTGCCGAACTCATTGCTAATCAATATTTAATTGGAAATTTAAGCGAGTTGTGTAGCCAATTAAATGGGTATTTTACATTTACAATTTTTGATAAAAAAACGCAAAAAATTATACTAGTAACAGACCGTTATGGTATGAAGCCTCTTTATACATGGAGCTTGCATAACCAAATAAAGGGCTTTTCAAGTGAGCCAAAGGCACTGGTACTTCACCCAGGCTTTGAGCAGCAAATTGATATTAATGCGCTTAAAACTTATGTTGATGTCGGGCATATGCTGGGAGATCAAACATTATTTAATTCTATCAAGCGTGTAGCACCAGCAGCTATTATAACAATCGATATAAATACTGGTCAGTATGATACGGCGCGATATTGGAGTTGGTCTTATATTAAGGTCAATCATAATGTTAGTTTTGAAGACGCAGTAAATAAAGCGTACACCTTATTTGATAAAGCTGTAGCACGCTGTTTAGCCACAATGAAACAACATACGCTGGCAATTACTTTAAGTGGCGGCCTTGATTCGCGGGTATTACTTGCCGCAGCCAAGCAGCATTTTAAAGGGACAATAAAAACCTATACCTTTGGCGAGGCTGGTTGCGACGATGCGGTTATAGCTAAGCAAGTTGCTGATTTAGCTGGCGTATCTAACTTGCTTGTAGGTATAGATGAGCATAATTGGTTTTCAGGACGTGAACAAGGGGTGTGGTTAACCGACGGGTTAAAAAATATTTTGCATATGCATGCATTGAGTTCGGTAAATAAAATTGCTGCCGATTCTAATTATTTACTTAATGGATATTTAGGTGACGTTACCTTAGGTGGTAGTTATTTATTTAATTACGAACAAGCAGCATTAGAAAAAGAGCAGCGGATAGCTCAGCGATATTTTGAACATGTAGCTTATGCCAATATTACAGACCCATACTTTGATTATGTGAATGACGACCCTGTGTTGATTTATAACAGAGGTGTGCGTTTTATCGGCGCGGGTAGTGACTTACTGAGCCATGAACTGCATAACTTTAAGCCGTTTATGGATAATGACTTAGTTGACTTTTTATATTCTTTACCTGACGAATATCGGCGAAATGGTAAGCTTTATCATGCGATGCTATTACGTTATTACCCAGATTATTTTACAGAAATTCCTTGGCAACAAACGGGTAAACCAATCTCTTTGCAATCAAATGAGGTTGAACCTAGTACCAGCTCATTAAAGCAATCGCTAGTGAAATTAATTAAGGGCTCAGCATTTGAAGCTGTTGCCCGAAAGTTATACCGCAGTGTTGCGCCAAAAAGGCATTATGTAGCTTATGACGCATGGCTTAGAGAGCCGCAATTTAAAGCGTACATAACAAAAACATTATGCGCACCTAATAGTGAAGTTAAAAAATTATTAGGGAGTGAATATGTAGAGAATATTGTTACAGGTTTTTTCGCTATGAATGAATCAATCAGACCCGAAAAAATAGGCAGCTTATTAACAGTAGAGCTTTACCTAAAGCGCTTAGAATGATTGGCTTGTAACGCTACGTAATATGGTAAATGTAGGATAACTTTGCGATAATGCGTTGATGCTGTTTGTATATTTTATTTTGTCAGTGAATTGTATTTTTTAAAAAAATAAAGGCTTTTAATGAAAACTATTGTTGTTACCGGTGGTGCGGGCTTTATTGGCAGTGCTGTTATACGTTTTTTAATAAACGAGACGCCTCATAAAGTTATTAACTTAGATAAACTCACCTATGCAGGTAACCTTCAGTCCTTAAAAAGCATTGATAATTCTGAGCGTTATACTTTTGTGCAGGCCGATATTTGTGAACGTGCGCATATAGACGCATTACTGAATACACATAAACCCGATATTATAATGCACCTTGCGGCTGAGTCGCATGTTGACCGTTCAATTGACGGCCCCGGTGAATTTATTAAAACTAATATTGTAGGCACATATACACTATTAGAAGCTGCAAAAGATTATTGGAATACATTACCCGAAGCGCAAAAGTCGTCGTTTAGGTTTCATCATATCTCTACTGATGAGGTATACGGTGATTTACCCCATCCAGATGAATATAAGGCTAATGAAAAGTTACCGCTGTTTACTGAGCAAACAGCCTATGCGCCAAGTAGCCCATATTCAGCCAGTAAGGCGAGCTCTGACCACTTAGTGAGAGCCTGGCAGCGCACCTATGGCTTACCTGTCGTTATTACCAACTGTTCTAATAACTATGGTCCATTCCACTTTCCTGAAAAATTAATACCGCTAGTGATTTTAAATGCGTTAGAAGGTAAGTCGTTACCTATTTATGGTGATGGTTCACAAATACGTGA
Source organism: Pseudoalteromonas sp. G5_S1_54_S4 (assembly GCF_054968565.1). Taxonomy (NCBI): domain Bacteria; kingdom Pseudomonadati; phylum Pseudomonadota; class Gammaproteobacteria; order Alteromonadales; family Pseudoalteromonadaceae; genus Pseudoalteromonas; species Pseudoalteromonas sp. G5_S1_54_S4. The sequence goes on from NZ_JBQKUL010000039.1 coordinate 28,474, forward strand.
CTGGCTGTACGTTGAAGATCATGCCCGTGCGTTATTTAAAGTGGCCACACAGGGTAAGGTGGGGCAAACGTATAATATTGGTGGTCATAATGAAAAAACCAATCTTGAAGTGGTCACCACTATTTGTAAAGAGCTTGATAAGTTAATCAGTGAAAAGCCCCAAGGGCTTAAATCGTTTGCTGACTTAATTACGTTTGTTAAAGACCGCCCTGGGCACGACAGACGTTATGCTATCGATGCATCAAAAATGGCCAATGAACTTCATTGGCAGCCACAAGAAACATTTGAGTCGGGTATTAGCAAAACGATTAACTGGTATTTAGATAATCAAGCGTGGTGTGAAAATGTACAAGATGGCTCGTATAAAAGAGAACGATTAGGGGCTTTGTAATTTTAAGTTGTGAATTTTTAATGTTGAATTGTAAGGTGTTTGCTAATTAAAAATTAAACATTAGAAATAACAAGGGACGTGTATGGCAAAACAAAATACAGTATTAGATAAAAGCTTTCAGTTTTCTATTCGTGTTGTGAAATTATATAAGTACTTGGTGAATGAGCATAAAGAGTTTGTGTTATCTAAGCAGTTACTTCGTTCAGGGACGTCAATTGGTGCAAATGTAAATGAAGCACAAGCAGCTCAGAGTAAGGCTGATTTTGTTGCCAAAATGAGTATTGCCAGCAAGGAAGCTCGTGAAACGCAGTATTGGATTAACTTACTCATTGAAACTGATTATTTAAATAGTAAAGAGTTATATGTAGAAACCTTACAAAAGGAAAGTAACGAGTTAGCTAAGTTACTAACAAGTATTGTAAAAACGTCACAGACTAACAAATAAGTATGGATATGAATAATTCAAAATTAAGCACTAAAAATTCATCATTACGCAGTACTAAGGGAATTATTTTAGCGGGAGGCAGTGGTTCTAGGTTACACCCAATCACTATGGGCGTATCTAAGCAAATTTTGCCAATTTACGATAAACCAATGATTTACTATCCGCTATCGGTACTTATGCTCGCTGGTATTCAAGATATTTTAATAATAACAACGCCACATGATCAGTCGCAATTTCAAACCTTGCTAGGTGATGGGAGTAATTTTGGAGTTAATTTAAACTATGCGATCCAAGAGAAACCAGAAGGATTAGCGCAAGCTTTTATTATAGGCGAAGATTTTATTGGCCAAGACTCAGTGTGTTTAATTTTAGGCGATAATATTTTTTATGGTGCTAACTTCTCGCCTAAATTAAAAGCAATGGCAAACATTGAACACGGTGCGTGTGTTTTTGCTTATCAAGTTAACGACCCAGAGCGCTTTGGTGTAGTGGAGGTTGATGGTAACTTTAATGGTATTTCAATAGAAGAAAAACCAGTAAAGCCTAAGTCTAATTATGCGGTTACAGGGCTGTATTTTTATGACAACACCGTTGTTGAAAAATCTAAAAAAGTTAAGCCTTCAGCGCGTGGTGAGTTAGAAATAACTGCGATTAATCAAGCTTATTTAGATGAATCAAAGTTAAAAGTTGAAGTGTTAGGGCGTGGTTTTGCGTGGCTTGATACCGGCACCCACGACAGCTTAATGGAAGCGTCGTTATTTGTTCAAACAGTTGAAAAACGACAAGGTTTTAAAATTGCTTGCTTACAAGAAATTGCCTATAAACAAGGCTGGTTAACCAAAGAGTCATTAATAGAGCAAGGTGAATCGCTTAAGAAAACAGGCTATGGTCAATATCTTTTGAAACTGGCTGAGGGTAAATATTAATGTCTCAATATACACACCAAGTAGCTGCTCCATCTGCTGATGAGAATGGGCTGGATCTTATTGAATTATGGTTAGTTTTATGGAATAGGAAGTGGCTGATTATCTCACTTTCATTTTTGTGCTGCGTGGGGATTTTGTTGTTTTCGTTAACATTACCGAACATGTATAAATCTTCTATATTGTTATCTCCTCAAAAACAAGAGCAGGGTGGTGGGTTAGCAGGTTTGGCTGGTCAGTTTGGTGGTTTAGCAAGCATTGCAGGCATAAACCTTGGCGGCTCTGGGGATGAAACAGGGGTTTATTTAGAAATAATCAAATCGAAAGATTTTTTATACGAGTTTATTAAAAATAATAATGTAAAAGTAAACCTATTTGCTGCAAACGAGTGGGATAAAGAATCGAATACGCTAAAACTTAACGATAGTGTATACAAAAACGGTCAGTGGTTGCTTGATGAGAAAACTCAAAAAACGTTAGAGCCCACACTGTATGAAACCTATGAACTTTTTTTGAAAAAATTAACGATAAATCAAGACAAGATAACAGGCTTAGTGGAAATTGAGTTTGAACATATTAATCCATACACCTCTAAAGAATATGTAGAGAATATTGTTAAGTTAATCAATAAATCTGTTAGGGAACGTGAAATAGCTGAGAAGAAAGATAGCATTAAATTTCTTAATGAGCAGCTATCTAAAACTAACGTGGCTGAGATGAAAAACGTGTTTTACACTATTATTGAAGAGCAAACTAAAGCAATGCTCTTAGCTGAAGTACGTAAAGAATTTGCATTTAAAATAATAGAGAGTCCGATAGTCGAAGAGCAAAAGTCAGCGCCAAATCGAGCGGTAATTTGTATTCTTGGTGCTATTTTTTCAGTGTTCTTTATATGCTCGATAATTTTGTTAGTTCACTTTATTCGAGAGAATAAAGTGCCAGAAAAAATCGAAAATTAGCCTGAAATTTGTGAATTACTAAATTGAATATCAAAGGTAATGTAAATAGGTATGAATTAGTTGATACTAAGTTATACATATCAGGATGCTTATTGCTTTTAAGTTGGCTTTTTGTGCCATTTATACTGTGGGTGTTTGGGCTGTTTTTATATGCGTTCGTAGTTAAGAAAACACCTTTTGATACTGTGCTAGCTATTATAATATCTCTACTACTGAGTATTTTAATAGCATCTCGTTACATAGGGTATTTATGGAATGGCTCTGATGATATGCCTTCCTATCTAATGGCCTATGAGCGCTATGATGATATATGGACTATGTTAAGTGTATCTCTAATTTACGCTAAACACGGTGATGTATTATTTAGCTTATATAGCTGGGGAGTTGCTTGTTTAAGTAATAATGATATTTACACATACTACTTTTTATCAGTTTTCATTACATATGGTTTGATCTGGAGGTTTTGCAAGGAAATTGACGGGCCGAGTCCACTCATCTGCTTTTTATTAATTATATTATTTTATAAGTTTTTTCAGTTTCAGTGGCACCTTATTAGAACATGTATGGCAGTGCCTATATTACTCATGGGTATTTGGTTCGCACAAAAGCATAAGAAAAAAGGTGCTCTAATTTTTATTTTAGGTGGGTTAATTCACTTTTCTACATTTGTTTTACTGCTCCCTTTACTTATTTTTAGTAAGCACCTAACTCGGCGTTGGACACTATCCCAGTTAATTGTAATGTTTATAGGTTTTATATTACTTGCTGTAATTGGGGTTGTGGCAATCAAAATATTAAGCACTGTTATAAATAACTATATGATTAATAAAATTTTAACGCGTTTGGTTTTTGAACCTAATTTTTCAAAGTTACCCCTTTTGTTATTTTTTATTGCTATTAACTTAATTGCTATACCTGGCTATTTAAAAACGAGCAATATTAAATATTTGAAACTATTTAATATAATGAGCTATTTAACTTTACTCAGTTTTGTTGCTCTATTTTTTATAGGTGAAGAGCTTCATAGGCTTATACTGCCATTGTATTTATTGTATGCACCATTACTACTTTTTGCATTAGAGTATTTAAAGCCAAAGTTTATTTCTGGTTTTTCCTTATTTTTACTAATCGGTTTTCATGTAGCTGCCTTTTCTTATGTGATATTCATAAACGAAAGTCAGTTTTTTTATAAAGGTGATAAGCATCGTCATCCACTTGAAAATAGTGGCTATGATTATCTTGTTATGTTTAAACGATACTGGAATACCGATGTTATTTATTATGATGGTTATCGTAATAAATAATTGAAAACCTCCATTTAGGTCAGAATATGAATAAATTAGTTACAGTAATAATACCTACTTTTAAGCGTGCAAATGCATTACCTAAAGCAATTGAAAGTGTAAAAAATCAGTCTTACAAAGAATGGGAAATTATTATTGTAGATGATAATGCCCCTCTGAGTGAGGAGCGAAAGCTTACAACCAAGGTTATGTCAGAATATAGTGACTCTGCTCAAATTAAATATATTTGCCACAGTGAAAACAAAGGTGCTTGCCAAGCGAGAAATACAGGCTTAGAAGCGGCTCGAGGTGACTACATTGCCTTTTTAGATGATGACGACCTGTGGATTGAAACAAAGCTTGATAAGCAGGTTTCTGCCTTAAACTCTAGCGGTGCAGATATTTGTTACTCTGATATGTATCAAGAATATAAAGGGCTAAGACGTTATTTTACTTGTGTAAACGATAATGATTTGTATGTATCATTACTTAAACAGGGATTTGGTATTTGTACTTCAGCGTTACTTATTTCAACTCAAGCTATGCGTGCAATTAATGGCTTTGATAACAGCTTACCTAGCATGCAAGATTATGATTTACTCTTACGATTATCGAAAAAGTATAATGCTATTCGTATAGCTGAGCCTCTAATTACCTATCAATTAGCTGACGATGGTATTTCGTGCAACCCGGTTAATAAAGCAAACGGGCATTTCGGGATTATAAATAAGCATCAAGAAGAATATAAGCGTTTAGCGCTTTATAGAGGTTTGGCTCGTCAATTCGAAAGTTTAGCCGATTTCGAACTAAGAAGTGGAAACCGGCTCAAGGCAATAAAACATTACCTTAAAGCACTGAGTGTTTTTTTTACCTCACCGCGTGTATTGGTGAAATTGGTAGTAGGGTCACTATTTGGCAAAGCACCTCTTGAATACTACTTAATGAAACGCTTAGAACATGAATCAACACGTATTGAGCGTAAGACCTAGTGGACTTGGTGCTTATTAAAAGTAAGTAAATGCAGGGTAATAATGCAAAAACTAATTAGAGTACTGTTTTTATCAAATATGGGACCTAGCATAAGCATGCCTAACTCAGGCAGGTTTGTGATGAACCAGTATGAAAGCTTAAAAGCTCAGCCCGATTTATTGCTAGATTATTATTATTTAACTCAAGAGAAAACGTCATTATTTGCTAGATTATTTAGGTATCCCGTTTTCTTTATGCGATTTGTAATGAGGTATGTGTTTTCAGCTCAAAAGCAGCATATAATTCACGTTCACTTTTATTTCCCAAATATCTTATTAGCAATTGCCTATAAGTTTTTTCGTAACTGGCACGTTAAAATTGTAGTGACATTTCATGGTAGTGACATTTATTTATACACACCACCTAGCTATTTATACAAAATGTGTACACGTTTTGTAGATAAATATATTTTTGTGAGTGAAAAGCTTAAAAAGCGTTTTTTTAAACCGGTTGAAAGTGTGGTGTTAAGTGCTGGTGTAAATGATGTTTTTTATCAGCAGCAGGGTCATACGAAGTGCATAAAAAACAAGTATGACTTTGTTTTTGTTGGACACTTAGACATAAATAAAGGGATAGAAAGGCTTGAAGAAATATTAGTAAGCTTTCCTTGTCAAGTGCGTGTTGCGATTGTGGGCGCGGGTGAGTGTGACTTTATTGAGCGTATAAAGGTAAATGAAAGAGTATCTATTACATACTTTGATAGCTTGACACCCACTGAGTTGGTAACAATTTATAACGAAAGTCAGTTGCTAGTTAATCTATCATATAATGAATCTTTTGGCTTAGTGATAAGTGAAGCAATGGCTTGTGGAACGCCTGTAATTGCAACAAAGACCGACGGATCGTGCGCTCAAATAATAAATGGCGTTAATGGTTTTTTAATTGCAAATGATGATAGTAGTGTTTGTACTGATATTATAAAAAGTATACACCATGTAATGGATTTACCTGAAAGTGATTATAAAGATTTGAGTGAACATGCTGTTAAGTCTGCACAACAATATCGTTTGTCGTCAGTTACAAAAGAAATTTCAAAAATTTACAAAGAGCTTCGGCTGAGCGCAATCAATGACTAATAAAGTAAATGTAGGCGGCGTTAATATAGTTGCATGCCCATCAATTAATGAGTTAATTGATACCTCTATTTTAAATTCAGATGGTGTTATTCCCGGCATGGCTATTGCTGTTAATCCTGAAAAGATAATAGCGGCAAAAAATGATCCCAATGTAATGGCTATTTTGCAAAGTGCGACTGTATGCTATCCCGATGGGGTTGGTGTTTCGTATGTTATGTCAAAGCGAACAGGGAGTAAGGTTGCTAGAATTCCAGGATGTGAACTTTGGGAGCGTTTAATGGAGCGCTCTATAGAGAAAAATATTCCTGTATATTTATTAGGTGCTACACAAAATACCGTAGCTCAAACACATGAAAAGTTAAGTGTGTTAGGTGTAAATGTAGTTGGTTTTAAAAATGGTTACTTTACTAAAGAGCAGCAGCAATTAGTTATAGATGAAATTGTTAGCTCGGGTGCAAAAATAGTGAGTGTTGCTTTAGGCTCTCCTAGACAAGAATTGTTTATTTTTGAATGTATGAAGCAAGCACCTCAAACTTTTTTTATGGGAGTGGGTGGGACATATGATGTTTTTACAGGGAATGTTAAACGTGCGCCTAAATTATTTAGAGCAACGAATTTAGAGTGGCTGTATCGGTTGTCATCCCAGCCATCACGTTTGTTTCGTCAAAGTAACTTACTAAAGTATATATATTTATATTTAACAAACAAGGTGTAGTTTGTTTTTAGTGACAATGTATAGTATTGATTAAATTGAGGTTTTAATGTTTAAAAAAGTATCAGTAATTGGTTTAGGTTATATTGGTTTACCAACTGCCGCCGTAATTGCTTCTCGTGGCATGGATGTAATAGGCGTTGATGTAAATCAGCATGCTGTTGATACCATAAATGCTGGTAATGTACACATTATAGAGCCCGATCTAGATATTGTTGTACGCAGCGCAGTGCAAGCGGGTAATTTGCGAGCTACTACAATACCAGAAAAAGCAGATGCATTTATGGTGGCGGTTCCCACTCCATTTAAAGAAAATTATGAAGCCGATTTAAGTTACATAGAATCGGCAGCGAAAGCAATTGCGCCAGTGCTTGAAAAAGGCAATTTAGTTATTTTAGAGTCAACTTCTCCTGTTGGGGCTACAGAAGAATTGGCTAAATGGCTGGCGGAAGCTCGTTCTGATTTAACATTCCCACAAACCCATGGAAGTGAGGCGGATATAAATGTTGCACATTGTCCTGAGCGTGTTTTACCGGGACATGTATTGCGAGAATTAGTTGAAAATGACCGTGTTATTGGCGGTATGTCTTCAGCTTGCTCTGAAAAAGCTGTTAAGTTATACAAGACCTTTGTTGCAGGAGAGTGCTTACTCACAACCGCTCGCACAGCTGAAATGGCAAAATTAACAGAGAATTCCTTTCGTGATGTAAATATTGCTTTTGCTAATGAATTATCGATGATTTGCGATAAACTAAATATAGACGTTTGGGAGCTTATTAAACTGGCTAACCGCCACCCACGCGTAAATATTTTAAACCCAGGCCCAGGTGTCGGCGGGCATTGTATTGCCGTAGACCCATGGTTTATTGTGAGCTCAGCACCTGACACAGCAAAGTTAATTCGCCAGGCCAGAGAAGTTAATGATAGCAAACCTTATTATGTTCTAAATCAGATTTTAGAGGCTCTTGAGCAATTTAAAAAGCCAATAGTTGCTTGTTTAGGTATTGCATTTAAAGCTGATATTGATGATTTACGTGAAAGCCCAGCTTTAGATATTACTAAAATGCTGGCTGAGAAAAACTGTGCAAAGGTTTTAGTGGTAGAACCAAATATTACTAAGCTACCTGAGTCTCTATCTAAACTAGGTGTTGAATTGGTAGCGCTAGAGGATGCTTTAGCTCAGAGTAACACCCTTGCTGTACTCGTTGATCATAAAGAGTTTAAAAGTATTGCTCCAGAGCAAATTGCTAAAAAAGTAATTGTTGATAGCCGCGGTATATTTTAATTTTTTAAAAAAGAAAAGAGCCTGCCATTTAAATTTGGTGGGCTTTATTATTTAGGAATAATATGAAAGTTTTAACTGTATTTGGTACTCGCCCTGAAGCAATCAAAATGGCGCCACTCGTATTAGCCTTAGCGCAAGAGCCGACTATTGATTCTAGGGTATGTGTAACTGCACAACACAGGGAAATGTTAGATCAAGTACTAGAACTTTTTAAAATTGTACCTGAATATGACTTAGACATCATGAAGCCAGGACAAGACCTATACGATATTACGAGTAAAATATTGTTGGGTTTGCGTGATGTTTTAGAAGAGTTTAAGCCGGATTGGGTTTTGGTACATGGTGATACGACAACAACGTTCTCAGCATCAATGGCAGCTTTTTACAAACAAGTTAAAGTAGGACATGTTGAAGCTGGTTTAAGAACAGGTGATTTATATAGCCCTTGGCCAGAAGAAGCAAATCGTACGCTAACAGGTGTTATTACTGCTAAGCATTTTGCACCTACTCAAGCATCAGCGAACAACCTATTACGCGAACATGTATCAAGTTCGAATATCGTTGTTACTGGTAATACGGTTATTGATGCATTATTACAGGTCAAAAATAAAGTACTCGCGACTGACTGCACGCAAAAAATGATGACCGAAAAGTTTGTTGATATTATTGATAAACCTTACGTATTAATAACGGGCCATCGTCGTGAAAGCTTTGGTGGTGGATTTGAGCGCATTTGTGAGTCTATTTCGCAATTGGCAGTTAAATATCCAAATTTTAATTTTGTTTACCCTGTGCATTTAAACCCTAATGTGCAAGAGCCTGTAAATCGTCTACTTGCGGATAAACCTAATGTTAAGCTTATAGAGCCACAAGATTATTTACCTTTTGTGTTTTTAATGGACCGGTCTTTCCTTATTTTAACTGACTCGGGCGGTGTGCAAGAAGAAGCGCCAAGTTTAGGTAAACCTGTATTAGTAATGCGTGATACAACTGAAAGACCTGAGGCTGTTGAAGCAGGTACAGTTAGGTTAGTCGGGACAGATGTAGCTAAAATAGTAAGTACCGTAAGCGAATTAATTGAATCGCCTTCGCTTTATAAGGAAATGAGCAGAGCACATAACCCTTATGGGGATGGACTAGCAAGCAAACGCATTATTGATAGCTTATTGAACAATATAGAGATAGAAAAATGAAAATAGCGGTTGTTGGTACTGGTTATGTTGGTTTATCAAATTCAATGTTATTAGCTCAGCATAACGAGGTAGTTGCTCTAGATATTGATCAAAATAAGATAAAATTACTTAATAACAAAAAATCTCCTATTGTTGATCAACAAATCGAAGAGTTTTTACAAAAACAAGAGTTAAATTTTATTGCTGTATCAGATAAAAAAACAGCTTATGAAAACGCAGACTTTGTAGTTATAGCCACTCCCACAGATTACGATGCACAAACCAATTACTTCAATACAAGTTCAGTTGAGGCTGTAATTACAGACGTATTAGCTATAAACCCTAATGCTACAATGATTATTAAATCAACGGTACCGGTTGGGTTTACTCAGTCTATTAAAGATAAGTTTAATTGTAAAAATATTATCTTTTCGCCAGAGTTTTTACGTGAAGGTAAGGCGCTTTACGATAACTTGTATCCGTCGCGTATTGTGGTGGGTGAGCAAAGCGAACGAGCAGCAATATTTGCAGGTTTACTTAAGCAAGGCGCCATAAAGCAAGATGTTGAGGTGCTATTTACCGACTCAACAGAAGCTGAAGCGATAAAGCTTTTTTCTAATACGTACTTAGCAATGCGAGTGGCATATTTTAATGAGCTTGATAGTTATGCTGAAGCACATGGGTTAAGTAGTAAACAAATAATTCAAGGGGTTGGTTTAGACCCACGCATAGGTAACCATTACAATAACCCTTCATTTGGTTATGGTGGCTACTGCCTACCTAAAGATACCAAACAGTTATTAGCAAATTACAAAGATGTTCCTAATAATATTATAGGTGCCATTGTTGATGCGAATCGAACACGAAAAGATTTTATTGCAGAATCAATTATTAATCGTAAACCTAAGGTGGTAGGTGTTTATCGGTTAGTAATGAAGTCGGGATCAGATAACTTTAGAGCCTCTGCCATTCAAGGTATTATGAAGCGCATCAAAGCAAAAGGAATTGAAGTTGTTGTTTTTGAGCCAGTACTTGAAGCTGATGAATTTTATCATTCTCGGGTAATCAAAGATTTAAATGAATTTAAGCAGCTTTCAGATGTTATTTTATCAAACCGTATGGTTGATGAACTGGCTGATATTGCTGATAAAGTTTATACGCGTGATTTATTTGGTAGTGATTAAAATATCGTTTAAGGCTTAAGTATACGGGCTGCGAGCGACGTGTTACGGGCGACGAGGAACGGGTTAAGTTTGACTGGTGTAGCAGCGGTTTTATTTCGTGTCTGGTTAAAGGCAAAGGTTCTAGGTATAAGGTAGAGATTAAGCCAAGCACGGTGTTTGGGTTAGACGTAGGCGGGGCTTTATGCCGCGCAAATGTAGCAGCGACTTTATGTAGCGTCTGTTAGTGATTTTATTTACCACAGAGGGTAAAGAGAACACAGAGGAAGAGATAAAAATAGCCTGTAGTCGGGGCTTTATGCCGCGCAGTTTTGGTTTGTGTTCATGGACGACGGGCGACGGGCCTAAAACCTAATAACGACGCGGGGTGAACCCGCTGCTACAGATATTTAAAAACCTTGCGATGTTAACCGCAAGGTTTTTAAATACCTAAAACCTAAAACCTAAAACCTAAAACCTAAAACCTAAAACCTAAAACCTAAAATCTTCATGAAGGCGCTGCCAATGAGTTTTAAGTTGTTGTTTATGTGCTTTACTCATTGGTAAATTCTTAATCGCATCTGGCCATTGTGTACGCGCTTTATTAATTACATCATCTAAATGAGGTTTTATAGCTCGCCAAGGAGTGTCTGCTTTTTTAGACCAGTATTCAAAATGTTTATAAGAGATATCGTACCATGCTTTTGTTTTCGCGAGGTTGAGTGCAAAATGTTGCTCATTTGCAATGTAAACACTGGTTGTAACTATATCATAAGCAGGTGATAGCCTTGGCGTTGTTTGGTCTGAATATAATAAACTCCAATTTTTTAGGTGAGCGTCACCATTAGCTAGCAGAATATTAGCAAGTAAACGTCTTGCTAGCTGTTGCACATCAGCGAGTCCATCCTCTGAAAATTGATATAAGATCCTTGCTATTTGCTCATAGTTTCCTGAATTGTATTTATCGTGTGGGTACTTAACGAGTACTTGTGCAAAATCTTCCATGTGAATTCGTTGATTGCTTTGCCTATCGAATCGCTTTATTGCAAACGCTAGTTTTTCATCAGGTAAATTAATTTGAGGTAAATTATCTAATTGTTCAATATTAACTAGTTTTATATCCGGAATATCCACACCTACCATTGACGCTAAAGTCATGGATGTAAACTCATTAGTAGGCACATCTTTATGTTTAGTTGAGGGGGTTTTTATGATCCAATCACCTAACACATTATCACGTGCTAAATTATATCGGCCGTCTTTTTCTTTCATAGAAAATTTCATTTGGACACCAGCCAAAGAAAATTTATTCTCTTGATTTAACTTGTCAAAATTCACCGCAGTTACTTGGCCATGACTATTAAATAGGCTAATTGGAACATCCTCAGGCTTCATTGGTTCAGCAACTAAAGCACCTGGTAAGTCCATTCCGAGGTACGAAAGGATGTGAAACTCATTATCTACATGAGTTTTAAGGCCTTGAGCTATTAGTTCGCGTAATGAACCTTCTGGTAGTAGGTTTGATAGTATGGGGTGAACGCGTTGGTTTGTTACCCAAGGTTCTGACATCATTTTTTCAGCTCGTGGGAAGTTTGGATGTGTAGTTAAGCTAAATGTTGGCCTCGTTTTATTTAAACGAAAGCTTTCATCGAAGTGGAATATGTTTAAGCCATTTTTACCCCCAGCAAGAAAGCCTACTACATGGCCATGCAGTGTTAACTTTAAAACATTAATTTCCATGTTCATCCTCATCCTCTAGTAATCCTTTCCATGGATCTTCAGATACAGTTATTTTTTGTAGGCTTTGATTAGGCTTTTGGTGTTCGGTTGGTATGTTGCCATCACTGTTTTTGAGGGCTGCTAATACCACACTCATTTTTTCTTTCGGTATTAACATTATTTCACTATTAAGCCCTTGAGCTACTAATGTTAGCGTATCTAATCTGGGATTGCCTTTTGCTTCAAGTCGCTGGTATTGTTGCCTAGAAATACCAATGCGCATGGGCATTTCATTTTGTTTTATTTTTAGAGCAAGACGACGGTTTTTTATTTGCTGTAGAAGGTTCATTTAAGGAAACTAATAAGTTGCTTTTTAAATTTATAGAAACATATTAGTTGCTATTGTTGTTTTTAGCAACTTAAGTGTTGCTATTTTATACTGTACTCGGGTTGCGAGTTACGGGCGACGGGCGACGGGCGACGGGCCTAAAACCTAATAACGACGCGGGGTGAACCCGCTGCTACAGGTATTTAAAAACCTTGCGATATTAACCGCAAGGTTTTTAAATTTCTCGAAGCTCGAAGCTCGAAGCTCGAAGCTCGAAGCTCGAAGCTCGAAGCTCGAACCTCGAACCTATCCCTTGCCAATTTCTACCGTCACCTCATCTCCCAATATTTCTCTGTATTTTGCTGCGAGTGCATTTTTAGCGTCATCATCGCCGTGAACAATTTTTATATGGCTGGGCTTTTTGCGCATACCGGTTACAAATTTGATGAGACCTGCCTGATCTGCATGAGCACTATAACCGCTTATAGTGTGTATTTTTGCGTTAATATTCACCCTAGTATTATTTATCAACACATAGCCATTTTGTGGGCCATAGGTTTGTATATCGCGACCCAGCGTGCCGCGCCCTTGGTAACCTACAAAGAGTACATCGGTGGTTTTGTCGGTTAAAAATCGCTCTAAGTAATTAACTATACGCCCGCCGGTGCACATACCGCTTGCAGCTAGAATAATTGCAGGTGTTTGGCGGCTGGCTAAGTAATTTATTAACGCTAAGTGCTCGCTATGGGTGTTTATTGTAGTGAGGTTTTCAAAGTCGAGAGGGTGGCGGCCTTTGGCTACTTTTTGTTTTGCCTCTTCATCCCATAAGTATTTAAACTTTCGGTACTGCTGAGTAAAATTAGCCGCCATGGGGGAGTCGAGTATTACTTGTATTGTGCGCCAAGGTGAGTTTTTAGCAGAAGCATGAATAAGTTGTTCAAGCTCGTATAACAGTTCTTGCGTGCGGCCAATACTAAAGGCAGGCACAAGAACGATGCCGTTGTCGGCAACAGCGCGTTCAATCACGTTTTTTAAGGTTTGCGTACGCTGCTTGCGGCCTTGGTGATTTTTATCACCATAAGTTGACTCTATGACTAAGGTATCGGCTTTATAGGGCGCTTTAGGTGCGGGTAGTAAAGGCGTATGGGGCGCCCCTAAATCGCCTGAAAATACGACCCGATGACTGTTTTTAGCTTTACGACTTGGTCTATTTATATCTATTTCTACATAAGCGGAGCCTAAAATATGCCCTGCTCGTTGTAGTCGGGCTTTCGCTGTGTGTTCACCTTTGCAAGGAAGCTCAAACCAGGCTTTAAAGTCTACAGCTACAACTTGTTGTTTAAGTAGCCTTAAGCAGGTATCTATTATTTTTTGATCTCGCGTAACGCCCACTTTTAATGCATCTTCAATGATTAACGGCAGTAAGCTTGCTGATGCGACAGAGGTAAATATTGGCCCTATAAAGCCAGCCATTAACAAATAGGGAATCCGGCCAACATGATCAATATGGCAATGGGTAACTATTAATGCGCGAACAGTGTCTATATTAAATTCAATGCTTAGATCATCTACAGAATCTTCACCCTGGAATAGTCCGCAATCAATTAGAAAAGAGCTTTGGTCGTTTATTATCAGCTGGTGGCATGATCCTGTTACGCCATTGACTGCTCCGTGGTGAAGTATTTTCATGAGGGTCCTTATTGCTTGTTTTGTACAAGGCGGGGCTTTATGCCGCGCATTTTAATCTTTGTAGATAGGCCTAAAGAACTTGCGCGAGGTAAACTCCCGCCTACAAATTTTCAATTGCATTTACAAACTTAGGCCTACGGGTATTATATTTTATTTTAAATAAATACAATCCCAAAATGGGTAATCACCAACGTTATTAACGATATTAGCTCTAAGTGGGTTTGCTACTATATAACGCGCGTAGTTAATTAGGTCTTTTTCATCTCGGATCATATGATCGTAATAATCACTTTGCCAAAGCTTATTAATTTTGTGATGATCTCGGGCAAGTTTGGTGCAACGGCCTTTAAATAGCCTAATTAAGGCGCTTAAATGCATGCTTACTTTTAATTGAAAAATCCAATGTATATGGTCTGGCATTAAGACAAAAGCAATACTTTCACAAGCATCTTCTAATTCAAGTTTCTTAATTTCAAAAATTATTTTTCTATTGAGACCAAGGTCGTTTAATAATTTTTGTCTGTTATTAATGACTAGAGTTACGCAGTAATAGTGATTGGGAATTGAAATACGACCTTTCCTTAGGTTTTGTGATTTTTTCATTTTTATATCTTGTGGTTTTATAGGTAAATATAGC